>JAHZKV010000038.1 GCA_022600215.1 bacterium | reverse complement strand
TTCTTCTTGAGCTCTTCATTTTTTTGTCGTACATATTTTTCTAGGAATCGATCGTAGGAGTTGAGGAAGTTTGGCATCAAGTAGTCGAACAAACTCCATAGCTCATCCAGGGAATTTTCAATTGGTGTACCGGAGAGGATAAGCTTGTAGTTGGATTTTAGCATTTTTACCGACTTGGCATTGCGCGTTGTTCTATTTTTGATATGCTGAGCTTCATCTAAAATGGAATAGTGGAACTGAGTCTTATCATACTGCTCGATATCTTTTTGTAGGAGGGAATAGGAGGTGATGATCGCGTCATACTTATCAATTTTTGCGATTAGCTTTTTTCGAGCACTTGGAATACCGTCTACAACGAGCACTTTGAAACTTGGGTTGAATTTATGGAATTCTTCTTTCCAGTTGTATAGGAGGGAGGTTGGGCAAACAATGATGGATGGTGAAGATGCACTGGCCTTACTTTGCTCGAGCGTTACAATTGTCTGTAAGGTTTTACCAAGACCCATATCATCGGCAAGGATCCCGCCAAGGTACATACCGCGAAGTCTCTCTAGATAGTTTACCCCTTCCACCTGGTATGGTCTTAGCGTTGCATTGATATTTTTTGGAATAGGGGAGAAGGAAGGCATTTTTTCTCCAAGCATCTGCTCGCGAATTTCTTTCAATTGGTTGGTTATAGTGAAGTTGACTGGGAGTTCTGAAAAGGCTTTTTCATCAATATTAGCTATTGTCCAGATAGGAGCTTTAATGGTGTGGTTATCAAGTTTTTTGATGCCAAGCTCGTCAAATAACCCTACGATTTTGGAAAGAGTCTTTAAGTTTAACACTAAAATTTTGTGCATGCGCGAGCTCTCTTTTGTTCCTTTCTTGCGATAGGATAGCTCGAGGTAGGAGCGTTTCGAGAGGATACAATCCCAAAGGCTGTCCATACGAATTCCTTTTAGATCTCCATTTACGGTGATCTCGAGGTTGAAGGAGTCGAGCCTGTCTGTATGAGTAAGATTCAGCTCGAAGCTGGAGGTGTCGTAGATAAATTGGTCGAGCAAATTTTGTGGGCAGTTGAAGGTGATGGTGTTTTTATATTCCGGGAGACGCTCTGTCATGAATTCTACAATCTTTTTCTCGCTCTTTGCGACAAAAGATCCATGTTCTTTATCGTAAACAAAGTCTAAGAAGAGGGAGTTGATGAGCTGCTTTTCTTCGAAAAGGTTTCTTGCTAGGAGCCCTGAGTCTTTCCCAAACGGGGTAAGATGGTCATGCTTTAAAAGATCTGGTGATGCTGGAATTTTTATGCCGTTATAGATAAAGTCTAATGTTGCTTCAAGCTCGCCATCTAGATAAGAAATATTGCACTCCCCTTGAAGCCCTTTTACATATGGCAAAGTGGTGAATTCATTGAAGATCTCCTTGCCGGTGATGTTGGCAAAGCTTGCAAGTCTACCTAGGCCATTTTCAATAAAGGTTCCAAATAGAGGTTTACAAATGGTGATTTCACGAAGAGACATAAGGTGAAGAAGATGTTGGCGCGTGATGGTCTTTCCAAATACGTAAAAAGTATTTTCAAAGATAAAAGATGGAGAGGCGCACTCGAAGAAGAGGGCATCTTCTAGGAGGATAGATTGCTCTCCTGCTTGAATAGTTGGGTTGATCAAAATTTTGGAGGCAGGAGGTTTGATGTATTCAAGGTTCATGTTAAAAGTTGCAGAGAGTGGGGAGAAGTGAAGAGGGGTGTCGAGAGTTTCTACATAGACGCCTGGGAGGATATGGGAGATCGTACTATTTTTTGCTCCTTGAGGGAGGTGTTGATAGGCGACATCAAAACATTTAGCAAGCAAAAGTCCAAGAGATTTTGTTTCGATGTAGGCACATTTTTGCCCTTTTTCGGTGGTAGCTTTTTCATGCACCCGTGCGTAATCGATGAGCATGCGTACTACATCGCGTGACTCTTCTGGAAATGATTCGGTGGTGAAGAGATATTTCTTCCCTCCAATTTGTAGTGGCTCTTCGTAGCGTATTCCATCTAGAAAACGCTTTGCATTTGGGATATGTAGTGGTTTGGAACGAGAAGGGAGGCGAAGCGCAAATTGTAGCTCTACAATTGGCCTTGATCCATCTTTTGTCTCTGGGAAATTGTAGATGATCATGATGGATGCGCGAGAAATCTCTGTTTCTGCTTTTCCTAGGAAGAAAGGGGAGGTTGCTAAGACGCCTGCAGCAAAGATATATTCTTCCATTAATTCTTTTTGAAATTGAAGATCTTTTCTTTTTTCTTCTTTGGTTACCGCATCTTTTACTGCCTCTAAAATTTCATCTTTTTCTGGAGAGTCGCTTTTTTCTAGATCAGATTCTCCTGCGTAGTTTACTAGCATCTTGTCTAGATTTGCTTCTAAATAAAATAGCAAAGCAGCAAGGTGCTGACAATCGTAGTGGTAGGGGCAATCGCAATCAGAGTCTATGGTTTCGCAATCTACTCTATCAATTTCAATTTCACACTCATAATCATTTTCAAATTGCCCTGCAACTTTTGCAGAGATGCGTATGGAGTCAGAATCAAGGCTGATTATTTTTGCAGAGGTTACTTTTTTATCTTGAAAAAGCTCTTTCCCCTCACGAAGAACGTTTTGTGAGAAATCTTGTTTTAGTTTTCTAACATTTAGCATAAAAATCTGTCGCCCAAAATAGTTCCAAAAGATCCTTTTTACCTTATTTTCGATCATTCTACAAGGAAAAAGTAGCAAATTGTTTTTGAACAAGAGGTAGAACAATTCTTCATCTTGCTGGGAAATACTAGTTCTGCTACGATATGCGGTACATGTATTTATAAGAGAGCAGCTTCCATATGAAAGAATTTGAATATATAAAGAAAAAAGCACTGAACTTAAGTAAGTTGGCAACGGGTAAATGGAAAAAGTTATCTGGATTGTTTGCCAGTGATATTGGAATTGATTTAGGAACGGCAAATACTTTGGTTTATGTTCGCGGAAAAGGAATTGTTCTTGCCGAGCCATCTGTTGTAGCGGTAGATTCTGTAACCAACGAAGTACTTGCAGTGGGACAAAAAGCAAAGGCGATGCTTGGAAAAACTCCGAGAAAAATTCATGCTGTTCGTCCGATGAAAGATGGGGTGATTGCAGATTTTGAGATAGCGGAAGGGATGCTTAAAGAGTTGATCAAACGAATTACCCCTTCAAGAAGTATATTCCGACCAAAGATTTTGATTGCGGTTCCTTCTGGAATTACTGGTGTAGAAAAGCGTGCCGTAGAAGATTCAGCATTGCGTGCTGGAGCGCAAGAAGTGGTACTAATTGAAGAGCCGATGGCAGCAGCAATTGGTGTGGGACTTCCTGTACATGATCCTGCAGCGAATATGATTATCGATATTGGTGGTGGTACTACGGAGATTGCTATTATTTCTCTTGGTGGAATTGTAGAGAGTAGATCACTGCGTATTGGTGGAGATGAGTTTGATGAGTGTATCATCAATTACATGCGCAGAACCTATAACTTGATGATTGGACCAAGAACAGCAGAAGAAATTAAAATGACTATTGGCTCTGCTTATCCACTTGGTGATAATGAGCTGGAGATGGAAGTACGCGGGCGTGATCAGGTGGCAGGCCTTCCGGTAACTAAAAAGATTAACTCCGTAGAAATTCGTGAGTGCTTATCTGAGCCTATCTTACAAATTGTAGAGAGCGTAAAACTCACGTTGGAAAAATGTCCTCCTGAACTTGCAGCAGACCTTGTCGATAGAGGGATGGTGCTAGCTGGTGGTGGGGCGCTGATCAAGGGATTAGATAAGTTCTTGATCAACGAGTGTGGTTTGTCTGTAATTATTGCTCCAAATCCACTTTTAGCTGTATGTCTTGGTGCAGGAAATGCACTAGAGTTCATTGATCAATTCAAAAAAGGAAAAAAACCTTCTAGATCTGTATAGAGAGTTTTTTTAGAGGGGGCTTACTTATGCAAACATTGCCAGAAGCAATTCAAGAGAAGATAGATGCTTTTATAAAGCTTTGTACTCCTGATGATGTGGTGATTTGTAATGGGTCGCGCAAAGAGTATCAAGGCTTTTTGGATAAGATGGAGAGCATGGGTGTTGCTACTGCCTTAAAAAATGAGGGGTGTTACTATTTTCGTTCTGACCCAAAAGATGTAGCAAGGGTAGAGAGCTGTACCTTTATTTGCTCGGAAAAAAAAGAAGATGCTGGACCTACTAATAATCATGAAGATCCAAAGGCGATGAAAGAGCGCCTTAATAGCTTATTTAGCGGCTGTATGGTTGGGCGTACCATGTATGTGATTCCTTATTTGATGGGACCGCCTCAAAATCCTATGTCAAAAGTGGGAATTGAGGTGACGGACTCGATGTATGTGTGCGTTAATATGTATATTATGGCGCGCATGGGAGAGATTGCTCTTAAAAGAATTAACGAAGGGGCCGATCCTGTGATGGGGCTCCATAGCGTTGGGATGCCACTTCCTGATGGAAAACCTGATGTGCATTGGCCATGTAATGAGGAAAAAGTGATTGCTCATTTTCCAGAGACGAGGGAGATCTTTTCCTTTGGGAGTGGTTATGGTGGTAATGCACTACTTGGAAAAAAATGCTTTGCGCTAAGGATTGCCTCGACAATGGCAAGAGAGGAAGGGTGGCTTGCTGAGCATATGCTCATTATTGGAGTTACTAATCCGGAGGGACAAAAGAAATATTTTGCCGCAGCCTTTCCATCCCAATGTGGGAAGACTAATTTGGCGATGATCAAACCTAATTTACCTGGATGGAAAGTGGAATGTGTTGGCGATGATATTGCTTGGATGCAGTTTCATGACGATGGGCGACTGTATGCTATCAACCCAGAAAATGGATTTTTTGGCGTAGCTCCTGGAACTTCAGAAAAGACAAATCCTTATGCAATGGAGATCATCAGGAAAGATACTTTGTTTACCAACGTAGCACTTAATGGTGATAGTGTGTGGTGGGAGGGGATGACCGACACGGTACCTGATGGACTGATCAACTGGAAAGGGGAAAAGCATGATAAAGAATCAGGAGAGCCTGCTTCTCATCCAAATGCTCGCTTTACGGCGCCGCTTTCTCATTGTCCTAATTTAGACCCAGCTACTTTTTCTGAGCGCGGCGTACCAATTGAAGGGATTATCTTTGGAGGGAGGCGGGAGTCTACCATTCCACTGGTGATGGAGGCAAAAGATTGGACGCAGGGAACTTTTTATGGGGCGACACTCTCGTCGGAAAAAACTGCGGCAGCAGAAGGGAAGACTGGGGAGCTTCGCCACGATCCCTTTGCTATGATTCCGTTTTGTGGATACCATATGGGCGATTATTTTGCTCACTTCCTTTCGCAAGAAAAAGAAGGGCGCCAAATGCCAAAAGTTTTCTCTGTGAACTGGTTTCGTAAGGATCAGGATGGAAAGTTTATCTGGCCTGGTTATGGTGAAAATATGCACGCTCTTGCATGGATGTTTGATGCTATTGAAGGGGTAGTGGAGAAAAAGGAAACAGCCTTTGGATACTTACCTAAAAATCTACCGATAAAAGTTGATGGCCTCCAAGAAATTTTGTCTATTGATGAAGAAGAGTTTGGTAAAGAGGTAGCAGAGAATAAAGAGTACTTGAAAAGCACCTTTGGTGACCGCTGCCCAAAAGCACTTTTATCATAGTGGGACTCTCTCTTAGTTGACGAACATCCAATTTCAACCAATTTTCTGTTCATCAACTAATCTTTCTAAAGAGCTGCGCTCTTTAGAATCCTCTGGTTTTTCTTTCTTTTAGTAGGTTACAAAAAGAAAACAAGAAAAGGGAAAAAGAGGTCTATCTCACTTCGTTACCTGTAATGGAAGTATATAAGCTCTTTTCAGCGTTTTTGCTAAATGGTAGCGATGCAAGAGAGTAGTAGGTACTTTGAAAGTAGAGGGTGTAAACAAAAAGTCCAGTGATTGTAATCAGTGCCATTTCTTTCAGATTGTTCCAATTGAACACATCTTTTGCTTTTAAATTAGAGATTTTTTCCCAGATAGCTTTTCTGTAGTATATTGCAAGGCAAGCAATGCTTGTTACTACAAGAGCACGAGTATGGATTTTTTGTATGATATCCGCTCTCCAATTATTAAAATAATTGGTGTGTACCATGTCAAAGGTATCTACAAGTGTCCAAAATAATTTTTTATTTTCCTTTCCTTCATTTCCTAGGCCGCCTTGCTTAGGATAAACAGCGCTTGCGATATGATCGGCAGAAATTACCAAGTCATTCATATCATACCTATTTTGCCTTGCTATGTTGCCAAATATTATATTTAATAGATTCATCTATGCATCCTTTTGTTTAGTTAATATCTAGACTTTAACATAATCTTAACAAATTAGCAAAAAAAAAGAATTAAAACAATTAGTCTAATAAAGCTCTTATAAATGTGAATATTGGTTAATAGTAGGAATAAAAAATTTATTTGCCATAATTAAAATTGATTTTTTATTAACTTCATGTTAAAAGTTTTTGTAAAGATTTATGGGTGGGTTATGGATGTTAATAGAACTTTTTAAGGACCCAAATTTTAAGGAGCGCTGTTTTTATTTTAATGATTTGAATTGTGGTAGGCATGAGCTTTTTTTAAAAGGAAAGGCAATATATATTTTTAGGGAGTGTTCTTCTTTGCAAGAGATGATGAATTATCATGTAAAGCATGAT
>JAHZKV010000037.1 GCA_022600215.1 bacterium | reverse complement strand
TTTTGTGCATGCACAAAAAACCGTCAAAGGTTTCTTAAGGATTTTGATCTTTGAGCGCCGCCCCTAAGAAGGCGGAGGGAGTTTAGGCCCACAAGGACGGTGCTCCCTTCATGCATGATTACGGCGATGAAGAGGGGGAAGATTCCAGCAAGGGATAATATGGCATTGACAGCGATGGCGGCAAGGGCAAAGGCTATGTTTTGTTTGACGATTTTGTGGGTACGTTTTGCATGGCGCAAGAGCCATCCGATGGTGCTGATATCGTCATTGAGAAGGACGGCATCAGATGCTTCTACTGCCGTATGACTTCCTACTCCTCCCATTGCAATTCCTACATAGGCAAAGGTTAGGGCGGGGGCGTCGTTGATCCCATCTCCTACCATGATGATATGTTCTTTTTCGCTAGCTTTTTTCACAATATCGAGCTTTCCATCGGGGGTGACATCGCTATGGAAGGAGGAGATGCCTAGTTGATCGGCAACATTTTTGGCATTGTCTTTATGATCGCCGGTGAGCATCTCTATTTCGATATGTTTGGTAAGGTTTTGTAAGATTTCTTTTCCGTCTTGTCGTACTTCATCTTCAAAATGGAAGATGGCAATACTATCATTTACAAGGGTGCAGGCAACAACGTGCCCATCACGCGATATCCTTTCTTCCACTTGTTTTTTTAGTTCTTGAGGGGTTTTTTCAAGGATATAATCGGGAGATCCTACAAAAGCTTTTTCTTGTTTATCTTTGAGAGTAACAAAACCTTCCACGCCGCAGCCGGGTATCACTTTAATTTCTTTTACTTCATGATGCTTGGCTTTTTGTTCTTTAGCAAAGCGTAAGATAGCTTCTGCGATGGGGTGGTGCGCGCCATTTTCTAGTCCTGCTGTAATTTGCAGAAGGGTTTTTTCATCGAGGGTATCTCCTATGATATCTACAGAGGTACAAGAGAGCTTTCCGGTGGTGAGTGTTCCTGTTTTATCAAAGAAGAGGCGCGTGCAATCAGCAAGGGCATCAAGGATCACTCCACCCTTGAGTAAAATTCCTTTACGTGCAGAAGCAGAGATGGCTCCGAGGTAGGCTGTTGGTGCACCAATGATCAGTGCGCATGGGGAGGCGGCAATTAAAAAAGCAAGGGAGCGGTAGATGGCGCCTTCCACTCCAAGGTATGGGATGGAAAACAAGAGTGGCATAAGAGCGGCGATTGCTATAGAGATAAGGATGATGGTGGTAGCGTAGATATCTCCAAATCGATCTAAAAAGCGTTGAAGCTTTGGTTTTGCAGCCCCTGCTTCGGTGATGAGCTTGATAATTTTAGCAAGGGTGGAATCTGCAGAAGTTTTGATCACTTCTACGGTGAGTGTTCCGTCGGTATTGATACTTCCTGCTTGAACTTCATCGCCTATTTTTTTTGCAATAGGTACACTTTCGCCGGTGATGTGGGATAAGTTTACATAGGAAGAGCCTTCTAGTACTTTTCCATCAAGAGGCACCACTTCTCCTGCTCGGATTAAGATTTTTGTTCCAGGGTAAATTTCTTTTACCGATTTTTGGTAGGATTCCTCTTTTTCATCGATTACGATAGCCATACTTGGTGCAAGCTTTTGCAGGGAAGATAGGGCTCCTTTGGTTTTTTGGGTAACCATGTGTTCTAAAGAGTGGGAGAGGGCAAATAAGACAAGAAGGAGGGCGCCTTCTAGCTGACTTCCAATTAACACAGAGAGGAAGGCGGCAAGGGTCATCAACACTTCGATGTTGATCTTTAACCTTCCAAGATCTTTTGCGGTATCAATGAGTGCAGGTGTTCCCACAAAAAAGTATACGATAATCAAAAAGCAGTTAGAGAGGTTTTGAGAAAAGTAGGAAACAAAAAAAGCTGCAATGAGAAGACCAAGAGAAAAGAGGGAGTAAAGAAGCGATGAGTACTTCCCCCAGAGCCTTGAGTCTTCTTTGATAAAGGGATTTTGTGTTTCTTCAAAGCCTGAGGAGAAGTAATCTTCTAGCAGGTGAGGGGATACCATTTTTTTCTTCATAGAGCTTTATAGTAGCGGAAAAAAAGCTTTCCATAAAGGACAAAATGAGCTTAAATATTTCGAAATTTATTTGGAGGTTGAAAATGAGAGTTTTTATTATTTTTGTTTGTTGTTTGATGGGGACACTTTTTGCTGAAGGTGGAATTGAAGTAGATGTTGTTTCTTATGATAAATTATTTAGTCGTGATGAAAAGACCATACTTACGATAAAAAAAGCATTACTTGAAAAAGGGGTGGTAGCAGTTCGTGGTATTCCTCATTTTATGGAGACCAAAGAGCAATTTATCAAGGCAGCAAGAGAATTTGAAGCGCTTCCAGAAGCACAAAAAGCATGCCTTGTTCCTGATAGACTTTCTGGAGATCAGCTTGGCTATGAGGCAGGTGGGGTAGAAAAATTTCAGCGCGAGGATGGCTCTTGGGTGGTCGATGATGTAAAGGCCTCTTACTATGCAATTGTTCCGTTTGATGCGAATAATAAATGGCCAAAAGAGGTGGACTTGAAAGGGCCATACCTTGCTATGGGTAGCTTGATTAGAGATACAGGGAGGCTTTTGATGCAGGCAGTTTCGTTAATACAGGAAGGCGCTTATACCAGACATGTTGGCCGTATGCTTCATTATAAGAAAAGCAAAGATATGAGTAACCCTCAATGGTGCGGTATGCATTTTGATCATGGTCTCTTCACTGGGCTTATCCCCCCTGTATACTATAAAGATGGGAAAGGGTTGCGCAGCCTGAAGAAGCTGGTTTGTATGCTCGTCTTGGAAAAGATGCTCCTTTTCAAAAGGTGCTTTTGCCTGGTGATGATGTGATGCTTTTCCAAGCGGGAGAATTTGCACAATTGTTAACAGATGATGCGATGATTGCAACAGAGCATTACGTTCATAAGCCAAACGAGCCGATGGATAGGTACACTATGGTGATGTTTTTCGAGCCAGAAGGTGAATTGAAAGTTCACTCTACTTCTGTGCTTGCAAAAGATTCGCGTTACCAAGCGCCTTTTACCTATAATGAGTGGTCCAAAAACTCCTTTGCTAGATATCTAGTCACAGAATCCTTGGAGCAATAATGTCAAAAAAACTCTACTTAACTATTGATGATGCACCTTCTATCCACTTGCGAAAAAAGATAGATTTCTTGTTAGACAAAGGGATTTTTGCTCTATTTTATGTGCGTGGAGAGTTTATCAAAGCGCGCAAAGATCAGCTTGTCTATGCTATACAAAATGGTTTTGGCATAGGCAATCATAGTTACACTCATCCCTATTTTTCTAAAATATCGATGGAGAAGATGATAGAAGAAGTTGTGGAAACAGAGAGGTTAATAGAGGAGTGTTACGTGCTTGCAAATCGTGAGCGCAAGATAAAATGTATACGACTTCCTTTTGGAGATAGAGGTGGAGAGAAAAGTCTAGATGTCCAAACCTTGCTGCATAGATTAGGGTTTGTTAAGGTAGACTTCGGAAAAAAGGATGATGGTGGGATAGATTCTTTGTGGGATATAGACACAAAAGATTATAAGAAAAAATTTATCAATGATAGAACGCTTTTTCGTGAGCATCTAGAGAGTATTTACTCCTCTTCAAAAGATGGGGATGTTTGGATGGCTCATGATTTTGATCACACGCAGCACCTCTTTGAAGAGATGATGGATTTTCTCCTTTTAAAAAATGTAGAGTTCTTGCCCATTTCATTCTAATTTTCTTTTGAAGGGAAAGAGTAATTTATAAAATGCCTTTGGATTGAGAGGCATTTTTGAAGAACTTGATGAAAAAGGTTTTGCTTAATTTTGGGTTTGCTTGATTGATTCTTTCAAATTCTATTTCAAAACCGCATTTAAGGTAGAACTCTTTTGCCTGAAAGGCGCTGGTGACAAGGTTGATATTGTTATAACCTTTCCCTTCGAATTTTTTTTCTAGTTCATCCAG
This sequence comes from bacterium, assembly GCA_022600215.1. Taxonomy (GTDB): domain Bacteria; phylum Chlamydiota; class Chlamydiia; order Chlamydiales; family 2-12-FULL-49-11; genus JAJACQ01. The sequence goes on along the minus strand of JAHZKV010000037.1, from coordinate 1,617 downwards.
TAGTTTTTTTCCAAATCCCTTGCCTCGGTATTCTTTTTTTACCCAAATATCATCGACATAGATCTCTGCATAGGCAGTATAGGCTTGCAAGGCGCCAATAAAGATATCACCATCTTTTAATATAATAGCAAATGGCTCAAAGTTACAAACTACGCCTTTTTCTTGCTCATCTTTTACGTGACCTTTTTCGATGATGCTAGACATCTCTTTAGGAAGGGAAGGAGTAAAGCTAAATTGTAGATTTTTCATAGGACCTTTTTTGATAAGCATGCAGTAATCGTAGTGCTTTTCCTGCTAAGTATCCAGATAAAACAGCGCTAATGATGGAATCAATAGGGAGCAAGGTAGCATAGAGAGATGGGTTTACAAAGCTCAAATATCCAAAAAAGTATTTTGCAGGGAAAAATATAGCAAGGGTTACAAGATTAGAATAGCTTCCAGGAACTTCTACCTGGAGTCTTTCTTTTGTTTTGGAAAAGGAAATATTTTTATGAGCATAGAAACTGATGATCATAGAAATAATAAGAAAAAATAGAAAATAGCCATTTATGCTTTTAAACTTCAAAAGGGTGAAGATGGCAGGCATGATAAACATTCTTGGAATCAATACAATTCTAGTTCTTGTAGCTTTAATTCCTATGTAAAGTAGGTAAGTAAGCAAAGGAAATACCCAAGCTGGAGTGTGTACACAAAAATTTTTTAGTAGTTCTATCATGCATCTATTTTACTCTATTTATATTTTTTGTAGGTACAAAAAATCAGCAAAGGGTTTGCAAAGGGTTATTACCCTTTGCTGGGGTTTTTAGGGGTGAAACCCCTAAAGGATCTCATGGATCAAGAATTTGGTGAAGAAGTAGGTAGTGAAGGTGGCAAGGAAGGTGATGGCAAGGCTCTTGATGGTGTATTCTAGGGTGGATATCTTCTCGATTTTGGCCATGAAGAAGGCGGCGATGCCGGTGATGGCAAAGGTGGTGATAAAGAGACCAAAAGTTTCAGAGATGGCAAGGCCTAAGGGGATGGAGAGGGCGGTGATGATCACCCCAACTCCTGCGCCGAGGGCTTGTTTGATAGGGTGGACGTAAGCATCCATGGGGACGCCAAGCTCTTCCTCTAGCATCACAGCAAGGAGCTTGTTATCATCGGCCATCAGCACGTCGATGATTTTGGTAAGGAGCGGCTCGCGAAAACCTTTGGCAGCATACATCTCGGTGAGCTCCTCGCGCTCCTCTTCGCGATTATTTTCTATCTCATATTTTTCTTCCATTACTAAGGAGTTGATACGCTCCAGGCGCGACCACGCAAGGTGCATACTCCTTCCTACCTTCCACAAAAATATTCCAGTCATCAACACAGTAAGCAAGATGAAAATTTTGTTCATAGGAATAGCCAAGGCATGGGCAATGATAAAGACCAAAAGAGAGGAGATAGCAGAATCTGCAGCGCTATCTGAGCCTGCAGAGATATGTCCAGGAGCCTCTACAGCATGAAATTCAGAAAACGCCTGCTTCCCTTTATTCCTCGCCTTTTGCATATGCTCGACAACGTTATCTTCTGTAAAGTGTTTATTACACATCCTTTTCTCCTTCTTGGGACTCTGTCCCAAACCCTGGCAAAGGG
>JAHZKV010000036.1 GCA_022600215.1 bacterium | reverse complement strand
TTTGAGAGTAGCTAAACTCCAAAGATACTCTGGAGTTTATTCCTATTGTACTTCTACAGGTAAATTTTCTTCCATTACGTGATTGATGAAAAAGTCTTCATTTTGAATCACATCCCCTAAAGAGATAGGAACTACAATTTTTGCATCAATCGCTTCTTTAGTAGATAAGGTTCTTCCTTCATACGTTGCTGCTACAATCCCTAGTTCTGGGGCATCAACCTCTTCATGAGCGTTGTCATCAAAGAATTTCACGGTAATGCCATCTCTTACAGGGCAAGGCTTTCCGTAAGCAGAAGTTCTTCCATGATCATTCCATCTAAAGTAATTATCGCGAAGGATAAGGATTCTTTTTCCTTGGTCAAGGGCAAATGCAAGAGGGTCTAGTGTGCTCCCTTCTATATTTCCTTCGTAATCGATTTTGCGTACTTTGTCTACAAGTGTTTGGCCAAAATACCTGTTTAGCTGAGAAGCAACAAGCTCTCCTTCAATTCCAAAGGTTCGAAAGACTATATAGATGTCGTATTTCTCTTGAACCTCTTCCTTGCAAGTGAATTGGATGAGCTTGATTACCGAAGGGAAGATATCCAATTGATTCTCTTGAAAGTTTCTCTCTAAGATAGCAAGAGATTTTTCATAGGAAGCTAGCATTTCTTCGTATCTTGGGTGATCTATTTCTTTTAGTAGATATAAGACCTGCGCAAAGGCTTCGATTTGATTTTTTAAAACAGAGTATTTCTTTCGAACCCATTTATATAGTGTAATTGGCTTTTTTCCTTCTTGAGGGAAGGGGGAAACTCCATTTTCTGTTTCATAGACGATGGTTTTTTCTGCAATATCTGTTTGCAGTGTATGCTCAGGGAGTTTTCCACTTACAATATCTGTCCCAATACTTGTTTTGTTAATATCAATAAATACGACCATTTTCTTTTTACCCGGACTGTTAGATGGCGGGGTAATACTTTGGGAACAAAGAGGGAATGCAAAGATTAGTGCAGCTAGAAAATGTTTTTTCATGAATATATCCTTGGTTATTAATTTGCGTAATAAGATACTACTTATCGAATAAAATAGTAAAGAAATAATGATTGAAAAATTTCCTACATCTTGACGAAATATTAGAGTAGCTTTATTCTTTTTGTGCTAAATATCGTTGAGGTTGTAAATGAAAGGGTTTTGGGTTGCTGTGTTTGTGGGGATTTTGTCACAAGGATATGCATATACCGATTTGCAGTACAAAGAAGAGCAAAGTTACTTGCAAACTTCTTCAACAAATGGATTCAATTATATGAGTGTTGGTGGGTTCACTGGAATTCAGCATATGGGGATTGTTTCATTTGGCCATCGAAAGAAGTGGAATAAAATAGCTTTTGATTTGTCAGGAGGGACAGGAGCCTCTCTTTCTATTCGTCAGGTAAATTTAAGTGGCGCGCTTCTTCAATACTTTTATGATGAGACCTGGTATTTTGGGCTTAGTTGCGATGTTTACTTTGCTGCCTATCACAAAAAAGAGCTAGAAACGATCATCTTCCCATGCCCAAATATTTTAGTAGGAAAAGAGTTCGAAAAAGTCTTCCACCAATTAAAGGCTACTTGGTTTGGCGCTTCTTACAGCTTTGGGATCAAATTTTGAAAGATTTTTTTTAGGTCTTAGATGTATTTATTAAATGATACTTGGAAGTAATTTCCACCATTGCCATCAGGGGTTAAAGTAACATTAAATATTGCAACATGATCTTTATCGAAGACGAAGTAAAATTGCTTTCGCTTTCCATCTTTTTCAATACGATGTGTTAGAATGTATACAAGGCGATCTTCTCTGTTAAAGGTTAATTTGTGAGTGTCTATAACCATTTCTATGGTGTTCATAATATCGCTGAATAAAATCGGAGTAGGTGTAGCCTCTTCATCTCCAGATAAATAGAGTGGATAGGCTTCCTCTTCAGGATTGTCTGTTTTAATGAATAGACCAAGACACTGTGAATCTTTTTTGTTTAGCGATCCAAAATATAAGGAAAAAGTGATTCCATTTTTTGTAAATTGCTCGCAGGGCTCTTGAAAGAAAGTGATATCGGAAGGAATGCTTCTATCAGCAAATTGAGAGAAAGGGTGGGGAGAATCTTCTTTTGCAACAATTGGGCTGCAAATAAGGGAAAGAGGGATAAGAAGAGAGAGAATGTTTTTCATGTGAGCTCCTTTTTTGAGTAGAAGATTACTGCAAAAAATATTTCAGGTCAAATAGGTTGTTTCTTTATTAAATGGAGCTACATAAATTAGTAAATGCGGAAGATAAGAGTTCCTGCCCAGAGAACTAGGATCAAGTAGTATACAGACCAACCTTTTGCAGGAGGGAAGAAACGGGAAAACCATCTTAGATGTTTATGGTACCAGTTATCGCCAAACCACACGATGAGGTTACATCCAATGGCATCGATTAATAGCAAAATAAAAATGATTTTTTCCACAAGCATATTTGCCTCCTTTTTTTGAATATTAGGAGATAGCTTAGTTGCTTTCAAGGAATAAGTCCTTGCTTTTAATTTTTATTATTATGAATATATTTTTTAGCCAGAAAGGTGATTCATGAAAATATTTTCCTTCTTTTTTTTATGTTGTGTATCGCTTTTTTCGTTTCAGTCGTCACTTCAAGTGCGCGGAGGATATTTTTTTCCACAGGAGGAGCGTCTTCGAGATATTTACCATGGAGGTGGATGGGAGCCAGAGATAGAGGCGCGTTTTTGCTTTTACGAGAAGTTTGATGCGTGGGTGAACTTCAATGCTTTTTGGCGAAGTGGCCGCTCGAGTTTAGGTAGGCCAACATTTATCCAAATTTACCCTTTGAGTATTGGTGTAAATTATAACATAGAAATTATTGATCATTTTGATTTTTATCTTGGAGTAGGGCCAGTGATTACTTGGCTTATAATTTCTGATAATTCCCCATATGTGAAGCGCTCCATTTTTCAAACAGGTGGGGGAGTAACGAGTAAAACAGGCATCACGTATCATTTGCCTAAGTGGGTCTTTTTAGATTTTTATGCTGATTATTCTTACATGTATATAGGCTCTTTCCACCAAGATGGGGTGGAGACAAATTCCTTAAATGTGGGGGGACTTCGTTTGGGTCTTGGACTGGGAGGTACATTTTGAAAAAAGGTTGGTTATTCTTTCTTCCACTTTGGATGTTTGCAAATCCACTTGCATACTTTTCCACAAAGAATGGAGAGATTGCAATTGTGGATCCAAAGACGAATTCTTTGCTAAAAAATATGAACTTTTTTTGGATGGAAAGAGTGGCGGGGAGTTTTTAGGGCTTGCTGTCGCTTCGCATCAAAATGTGGGATATGTGCTAGATGGAGAGCATCTTGGTGTTTGGGTGGTAGATTTAGAAAAGGATAGGGCTACAAATTTTGTAAAGCTCGAAGGAATCCAATCTCCCGAGTTGATTTTTGTGCACCCTTTCGGAAACAAGGTCTTTGTTACAGAAAAGAATAAAAAAGGGATCTGTGTATTAGATACAGCTACCTTATCACAGTCTAGAATAGAATTAGATAGTGAGATTACCCATATGGAAGTCAACCCATTAAATGGGGTCCAAATGTATGCAACTAAAAAAAATGGTGGCGTTGTGGTGATTGAAGGGGGGGAGCAAATTTCAGCAAAAAGTATTGAAAGGAATATCTCCTATGCTACCGATGTGGCTTATCAATTTGTGGAGGAATATGAAGGGCTCATGCCTCCTTCTGCTTTTGAGGA
>JAHZKV010000035.1 GCA_022600215.1 bacterium | reverse complement strand
CAACGTACAAGAAATAGCCTTTCCTGCAGGCTGATAAAGCGAAATAAATGGCAGCGCTAAAGAGCCCACTCGCATCGCAATAGATCCCTCTGGTAAATCATTTCGATAATCTCGATCTATATAAGGAATGGCATCTGGTTTGGTGAGATTAATTATCATTACTAACCCCTGTTGCACTTGCATGATCTACCGCTTGCTCCAAGCGAACAAAAGCCTTTGCTCTATCTCTACTAAACTTACAATGCTTCACCAAGTAATGTATCATCTGCCATCTTGCTTGTTCACTAGGCGCTATCACTCCTGTAATATGTCTAGGAGCAATAAAGTCTTTAGACATGGTTTCTTGACGAACCCATCTTGGCCCCCTTTCATACTCCCCTTCCACATACTCAATTGCTCCAGGTCGTTTTTGATAAAACTTTCTTCTTGACACTCGCGATCCAGCCCAGTGGCGGTGATATTGAAAGGTCCCCATCTCCATCGATTTTCCATCAATTATGATTCGCCATGGGTTTGGATATTGAAGCTCGTAATAACTCTCTTGAGCTGTTACAGCCTGTGTAAAGACTGAATCATTAGCAGCTCTAAAATCCCCTCTTTTGGTATGCACCCGGCCAATATGCTCAAATCCTGCAATTTGCTCCATCTCCACCGAATACAAACCAACACTCATTAAGCGATGAACCCTTGCGCATGCCTCTTTTGTTGTTTTAATTCCACTCATCGATCTACTAAAGTGAAAAGGTCCCACTTGTTGCTCAATCTTTCCGTAAAGACCATGCATTTGAAATCTTCTCCTTCCTGGAAAAATTTCTTCCAGTTTCATATTTGGTAAAAGCTCTTTAAAATACCCTTTCATTTTAGGATCCATTTTCGCCATTTTTCCCTTTAATGCTTCGATAGGAAGATCAAAAAATGCCCGTGTTCTTTCGAGCTTAAAAGCTTGCTCTGGGCATAAACTATGAAATAAGTGACCAATCTTCATTCGCTCCATTTCATCCTCCGTAGACATCTGCAGGGCCTGCTCATATCCAATCAAAGCGAGCGCTCTATGCAAATCGGTAACAGAGGATCCTTTTGGGACTCGCACTTGCACGCGATCATAACTATTTAGTCTCTTCTTATTATTCGTCATAAAAATCTGAATAAAATCAGAGGAAGGTGTAGAGGGCACGCCCTCCCCAATTTCTGATAAAGAGTAGTGCCTTCCTCCATAAGATAGGACCTTTGCTCCCGAGCCATTGTCTACAAACACTCGCTCTAAAAGCTCGATGTTTTTCATTCTCTCTCGAAACACATGGTTTACCTTAAAATCTAAAGTTAACCCCTCCCCATCATCAGAAACGATAACGTTCATCCCTTTTACCAAAGAGCCACCCATCGAATGAAAATGCGCACCTAAGTTATATTGTTTTTTGCTTTTTGGATCTTTGTAAATCACCTCTCTTGCTTCTACTGCATCTTGCAAGCGATGCATTGGGTGATCCTCTGCAAAGGTAGGAACTATTTCTGCTTCCTCTACAAGCTTTGCAAACATCGTCGCTACAAGCTCCCTTCGCTCCCTTTCCTCTACATACAACCCTCTTGCTCCCGAAAGCTTGATTACTCCCAAGGCAAGCTTTGCAAAAGCATCAATGGTATGTCCATCTTTCTTCCACTCATCGCGAGATTCGATAAGTAACGATAATCCCCTTAAAAGAAGTTGAGCAACAGCAATTTCCACCATACCAAGCGCTCCAGATGTAATCGTGTGCACATACAGCAAATTAGAAATAATAGAGAATACCTCCTTACAAAGCAGAGCATACTCTTGATCGGATAGGTGCTGCTTGCAACTTTTTAAACTATAGAAAATATCGGTTGCAACGGTAACAAGAAGGGCAGCTCTAGAATGGAAAAAGCTTGCTCCTATCATCGCAGCAGCCATTGCCCCTTCAAATAATTTCGCAGGAACTTCCTCTGCTGTATAACAATGATAGAGTGAAGTCACCGGCCGAGTAACATTCATACAAGTAGAAACTATTTGATTCATTTCTCCATGCAAACAAATAAAAGGGAGCGCAATGTTTGCAACCCTATGAAGAGTCCAATCTGCCCCATCATCCAAACGAGGGATTTTAGAAGGAATATCATGCCTAAAATTTCGTCCCTCTAAAGCATAGGGATTATTCAAATCATTTCTTGCAATGTCCACTGTCATTATAAACCTACATTTATTATGTAGTAATTATAAATAAAGTTAGGTTTATTATGTAACTGCAGAAAGAAATTTAATTATAGTAGTTAAAATTAGAAGTTGACGATTATACGCGATTGCTTTAAAAAAAAATTATAACTATATGTTTCTAGGAGGACAAAATGTCTCAAATCAAACCTGATCCAGAATTTGTACCACGTACCTATCAAATGAAAGATATGGAAGGAAGAGTAATTACCATCGAAGATCGCAGCAATTCTCAAAAAATTATTACCCTAGCAGCAAAGTTTATCTCTCCTTCAACGCCAGCTTCTTCCCTTACTGGAAGAGTGAGCGCTGAATAAGACGTTAAAAATCAACAACTTAAGAAAGTCTGTTGCAACAAATGGTACCACACCATAGAAAAACGCATTGCTATACCCT
>JAHZKV010000034.1 GCA_022600215.1 bacterium | reverse complement strand
CGCCCACTTCTATTAATACCCCTCCTACTAATCATCCTACCAGTCACTCTTCTACCTTTGCTGCCTTTTTTAGACCTTCTGATTGAGCCATCACCTTATTCATCAGCATAATCGCTTGATACAAGTTCAATTTTTCCTCTTTAACACCAGAAATTACATCAAAAGCATTGTTCATCATTACTTCTAGGTTGATCTTTGAGCGGCTATCAATCCCTTCTTCTTCGTGTGTCACATAATACTCTGAGATGACCTTAGAGATCTCTGACTTTGCATCTGCAAAATCAAGACGCTTATTTGCAAGCTTATGCAATAAATCAATAGCTTTATTGATCATCTGTCTCTTTTGCTCCTCTTTGCTTGCCGTTTTTCTTATCTTTGAAAACGTATCCATACTAACTCCTTACACTTCTTTAGGATCCATCATAAAACCCTTAATTAATTCCTTCAAGATATGATTACCCTCTATACAATCGCTTGGTAATCATTTTCCCCATTTAAATATCCATTCATCTCTTCTTCCATAATCACTAAAGACTCATCTACATCAATTTCCTGGCTAGAAAGTCTTGCAATTAACCAATTCATCTCATTCATGAGCTTTTCATAACGTGAGATCTTATCCTTCCCCGCCTCTGTTTGCAATAAGGCTGATAAAGGTTCATATACAGTGGGATTAAGCCCTGCATCCCCAAAAAAAATATGAATCACTTTTTGTGCTTGAATCGGCGTGATCTCCGAAGTGTACACACCCACCAACAAATCTATTAATGTTCCTTTAAACAAAATCCCTCCGGAAATTTTTCCCCATATTTTCTCACACTACCACCACACTTTTTTGAGGTAAATCTTTTTTTTAATTTTTTTGGAGCCCTTGTCCCATCGCCTATGAATCCAAATAAGTTAGAAAAAATCTTCTTTTTCGAGGCTCTATCTTGACAAGTGGCTATATAAAATAATATAGTGTTCCATCGAACCGTATAAATTTAAGGTATGTCTCTATGAAGTTTGTAATCTCTCGCGAAAAACTTGTTGTTCTAATCAGTAAAGTACAAAGTGTTGTGCCCAGCAAAGCTGTGGTTCCCATCTTATCCAATATCTTGCTTGAAGCAAAAGATGACATTATCACCCTTTATGCAACAGACCTAACGGTCTCTGTAAAAGTAAGTGTTGATGTCAATATTATAGAGGAAGGCGCCATTACCCTCCCTGCTAAACGCTTTTTTCAACTTATTCGAGAACTTACGGCACCAGAAATCACCCTAGAAACTTCCGAAACAGGGATAGCAAGGATTACAGCCGGCTCCTCACACTTTAGGCTACATGGGATGGATAAAGAAGAATACCCAGCCTTCCCAAGTGATGAAGATGGAAAAATGTTTACCATCAAAGGGAGCACATTAAAAGATATGTTAATGAGAACATCTTTTGCCGCAGCAAAAGATGACACTCGCGCAGTATTAAATGGCGTGTTTATGGAAATTCGTGGAAATCGCATGGTCTTTGTGGGAACAGATGGAAAAAGACTTGCCAAGGTACATAAAGATTTAGAACTCACCGAACCACTAGATTGCGCCAACATCATTCCTCTAAAAGCCGTTGATGAGCTTACCAGAATCATTGTTGATGAAGATATGGTACAAATTACCCTAATGGAAGATAAGATAGCGGTGGAAATGGGGAACTTTTGCCTCATTACTAAATTAATCACCGGTCAATTCCCAGATTATGAAAGAGTCATTCCAGATCATACAGAACTAAAAGAGATCAAGCTCCACAGAGAAGAGTTGATGACGCTATTAAAACAAATTTCTTTATTTACCTCTGATGTGAGTCATTCCGTTAAGCTTACTTTCTCCAAGGGAGAGCTTCGCCTTCAAGCAACCAATAGTGATATTGGAGAAGGAAAAGTAAATATGCCTGTTGATCACCGCGACGAGGATAAGGAAATTGCATTCAACCCACACTACTTCTTAGACGTACTTCGTCACTGTAAAGATGAGACAGTAAATTTTTGCATGACTGATTCCTTTAACCCTGGATCTATTACCGATACTTCTGATGCTCACTATGTGATCATGCCTATGCGCCTTGGATAAAAATGGGATGTATAGAAAAAGTTTCGCTCACTTCTTTTAGAAGCTACAAAAAGAAGGAGTTTTCTTTTAAACCTGGGATCAACCTCATCTTTGGCGATAATGGTATAGGAAAATCCAACCTCCTAGAGGCCCTGCTCATCTCCAGTATTGGGCGTTCTGATCGTACCAAAAACCTCAAAGAAGCCATCCGCCATGAAGATGATCGCTTCTTTATCGATATCTTCTACAAAAAAGAAGGGCTTTCTGAAACCATCCACATCAACTTCGATGGTAAAGAAAAAGTAATCAAGCACAACAAAACCCAGCACAAAAGTTTTTCTGCACTACTAGGACACCTCCCCTCCGTCCTCTATTCCCCCAGCGATGTGGATATCATCATAGGAGAACCAAAATTTCGAAGGCGTTTTATCGATATCCATCTAGCCCAAGCAGACCCCACCTATATCGGCTACCTATCCAAATACAATAAAGTCCTCGCCCAAAGAAATGCTCTTTTAAAAGAGCGCGATACCTCTTCCATCGAAGTGTGGGAAGAGCAGCTTGCCCATTTTGCTCGCCATATCCAACAAAAACGAGCTGCATTTATTGAAGAGCTAGGAGAAATTTTTAAAGAAGAGTTTTCCTATTTCCAACACCACGACAAAATACCAAAAGTTATCTATAAACCCTCCCCCAAAGAGATCATCACCAAAGATGCCTACAAAGAATCAAGAAGTAAAGATCTCCTCCTCGGATACACCACCATCGGCCCACATCGCGATGATCTCCTCTTCTCCCTCGACGAGGAGCGCGCAAAAGCCTTCTCCAGCGAAGGGGAAAAACGCCTCATGGTCATCGCCCTAAAGCTCGCCTCCTACAAAATGATGGATGCCGTCATCTTTGCCATGGACGACTACCACTGCTTTCTCGACCAAGAAAAACAAGCGCGCCTCATCAGCCGCCTCGAAAAACTCCCCCAAGTCTTCCTCACCGCCCCATCAAACTTCACAAGTGAATCCATCCACACCATTGCTCTTGGGACTCCGTCCCAAACCCTGCTAAAGGGCCGCGCCCTTTAGAATCCCTTCGTTTAATTTTTGTGCATGCACAAAAATCATCAAAATTTAATAAATCAATATGCTACCATGTCAGTTTTCGCACAACAGAGGAATAAAAAAATGATTTTAGCTAGAACATGTTACTATTATATGAATCCCCCTACTTTGCCTCCTATACCTAGATTCAATCGTAAGCAATACTTACATGGGCAATACTCAGTTACAGATGGAGAGAGAAGTATTACCATTAGTGGCCCAGTAGGTCCAAGGGACACTCCTGTTGCACAAGTAATCGTATTTCTTGATGCGATTAATATAAGACTTCTACACCTGTTTTACACTACTATCCTTGACGCAATCACCGAAGAACATCATAATTCTAATGAGCCTTATTATTGTTCTGCAATAATGAGAGCATACCTGCGGACTGATATACTGCCAAAAAAAATTGAAACTCTACTAGAGGATTTTTGGGAATCTACAAGAACACCTACACATAGATGGAAAATGGCATCTTGCTATGCTAAACTTCATAGCGTCTCCTGTATCAATAAAAGACAAAAAAACCTTTTGTTAAAAATTTTTACTAACTTACGTTACATCCATCTTCTATCCGATTAATTTTGTGCATGCACAAAAAATCAACCAAAGGTTTCTTAAGGATCATAATCCTTGAGCGGGGCTTGGGGCAGAGCCCCAAATCTAAGATGCCATGAATTTTTTTGAAGGGCCTTTATCGAGAGATTTGATTTCTTTCATGAAAGCAGTCTCTACCTCAAGGGTTGGATCTCCTGAATAGCGCCCCTTTTCGTGGTGGTGCTTGTACTCATCGACAATTTTATTTGCGATAAGCTTTCCTAGCTGAACACCTTCTTGATCGAAGGAGTTAATGCCCCAGATAAACCCTTGGAAGGCGGCTACTGCTTCGTAGTAAGCAAGGAGCGCACCCATTGAATAGGCAGATAGTGTGTGTGTCAAGAGCATACGAGAGGGTCTATTTCCTGGAAATGTTTGGTTGTGGTTGGTGGAGGATTTCCCTCGAGCTAATGAGATGGCTTGGGCGAAAAGATTGGAAAGGAGCTTTTCTTGGTTATATGTCCCTTCAATTTCCTCATCGATCCCACGTTGTGGATGTAAGAAGCCTACATATTCTATTGGAACAATCACTGTTCCTTGGTGGATAGCTTGAAAATACGAATGCTGACCTTCTGTTCCGCAGGTACCGAAGATAATTGGGCAAGTATCATAGTCTATGTAGGAAGCATCTTCTTTAGAAACACTTTTTCCATTCGATTCCATATATAGTTGCTGGATATGCCCTGCCCATAGGTCTAATGAACTGGAATAGGGAACAATACAAAGAGTATCCATCTTCAAAAAGTTACGATTCCAAATACCAAGTAGCGCTCCCATGAGAGGCATATTTTTCGTCACTTCCTTTTCATGAAGGGCATGATGATCCATATCGGAGGCTCCTTGTAAAAACTCTTTCCACACTTTGATCCCACAGATAAAACTAATTGGTACAGCCCCTACCATAGAGGATACAGAGTAGCGCCCACCAATAAAATCCCACATGTAGAAAATCTCTTTGTAGAGGATTGGGTTATCCATTGGACTACCCTTTCCTGTGACCATTACAAAGTGATTCTTTGGATCAAGCCCTTTTTGCTCGAAGAAATTTTTCAACATAATCTCTTGAGCCTTAATCTCCATCGTCCCGCCTGATTTTGAGATCACGGCAACTACTGTCTTATTTAAATCAATTTCATCGAGGATAGATGCTATTTTATCTGGATCGATATTGGATGCAAAGTGAAGCGTTCTATCTGTTCGATGAAGGCCCTTCATCGCCTTTGAAATTGCTAGAGCTCCTAGATAAGAACCACCTATCCCACAAACTACCATATGCTTAAACTGGGTATTCTCCTTTAAGAAATGCTCTAGTTTTTCTAATTCTATCTCGGAATCTTTCGCTGTTTGTTTAGCTGTATCTGATGCTTTTTTTGGGAGATCTCGCGCACGAATAGCGGTATGACCAACCATCCTTTGCTCTGATTTACAACCATTTACAAAATTCATCACTTCCATATCTTGCATCTTTTGCATCTTGGTAAATACATCGGCATCTTTTGCCATTTCTGTAAGACCTTCAAGCACCTTGCTATCAACTCTTTCTGTACCAAAAAGCATCTTCCATGAACAAGCAGAAAGGTGCATGCTATGAATTCTATCACTATTTAAGACCCCTTCTTTGGTGAGATCTAAAGGATCCTTAGATAAAGCCTCTAACTTGTTGAACGATGGATACTTCTTGAACATTTTAACTCTCCTTTCCTCTTTCTAATATTAGTTATGACATAAGTCAAAAAGATATTGCAAGCACTTTATTTTACAATTCATTGACGGAAAAACTCTTAGTATTCTATAATCCCCTTTCAACCTGATGCCCAGGTGGTGAAATTGGTAGACACGCTAGATTTAGGTTCTAGTGCCGTGAGGTGTGGAAGTTCGAGTCTTCTCCTGGGCAATCCCGTTCAATATTATGAGACCAAAAGATTTACCCTTTACTATCCATGGGTTTGACACCCGATCCCCTTCTTATAAAGATGGCGTTTTGACTATCCCCTCCTTCTATGAAGAGCATAGTATTGAAAAATTTCCTACCCTAAAAAAAAGATTAGAAGAGGCTAAAATCCTTCATGTGGAAATTTGTAGTGGAAATGGAGAATGGATCACGGATCGCGCTCAAAAAAATCCTCACATCTTTTATGTTGCTGTGGAAAAAAAATTTATGCGCGTGAGAAAGATTTGGTCTAAAATGAAAAATCGAGATCTAAATAATCTTTTGATCGTTTCGGGTATGGGAGAAGATTTTTTTGACCACTACCTTGAAAAACACTCCGTTGATGAAATTTTTATCAACTTCCCAGATCCGTGGCCAAAAAAACGACATGCTAAACACCGCATCATTAAAGATGCCTTCCTTCCCCCTATCTCCTCTATCTTAAAACCACATGGAACTATTACTATTACTACGGATAGCAAAGAATATAGCGATGAAATTATAGAGGTCTTTGGAAAATCTAACGCATTTAACAACCTCTACAAGGAAGAAGGATTTGCCATCTTAGATGAAGAATATGGCGGTTCTTATTTCCGCAGACTTTGGGAAGAAGAAGGGCGCACTAATCGGCTGATGAGCTTTGAAAATGTGGAGCAGGAACAATGCGAATTGCAGAAAACCTAAAAGCATACTCTGAAACACCTGATGCATACGACGCAATCAATATCGTGGTAGATGGATCCCCTAAAGCAGACCTCACTTTCCCTGGACTTAACGCAAAACTAGAAGAAGTCCTTGCACTCGAAAAAAAGGTCTGCCTTGAACTATTTTTAGACTTGTTTGATAAAAGCTTCTCCTTTGCAGATCCTCTGCAATTCTCTATCAGAAAAAAAGCTCTAGAGGAGCTCCTTAATTGCATCCCTGAAGAGGCTATCCATCATATTATCTTATTTCGCGGGCCGCTAGACTTTACCTCTCATATCAAAAAAAATGCACAGGTGGAAGAGGAATATGAGCTGTGGAAACAGGAGCTGGAGAGTTATCAAATAGAAGAAGAACACCTCCTCCACCTTTTTTCTGCAAAACTCCTCTCTGATTTTTTCCACTCCCTGTGCTCTATCCTTCCTGACTCTATTAAAGGCGTTCTCCTCTTTTCTATCCCATCCTTTTTAGAAATAGGAAAAGTAGCAGAGCTACTCTCTGAAGAGACTTTCTCTCACTTAGAAGTGGGTATCAAAAACCCTAAGTATTTCTTGGAAGGAATATGTTGGGGAAATGGCGCAGGGCTGCACCACCTCTCTTATCGCCCTTCCCATATTACTTATACCGAAGAAGAGGTAAAAACCGCTGTTGTTCTCCCCCTGCTTGGTGATTGTGACTACAAATGCTTTGAGAAGATGTGTCACTCTCTTATCGAGAAAAAAATCCCCTTCAAAATTATTGAAGAAAATCTTCTCAATGAAAAATGGTTCCAAATAGACACCATTTACTATGATGAGGAGAGAACCTCTTTTGACGGCAAACGAATGATCGATGGCTTCATCGCTGCAGGAGGAACAGCCCTACCTTTTTCTACACGTACTTCCTCTTTGAAAATATAAAACACTTTCCTATCAAAACTTACCAGCAGCTGATCCAGTAGAGCTAACTTCTACGATCTCTTGTTGTCTTATTTTTGACATCGTTTCTAAAACTCTTAGCAGTCTACTATAAGAAACCATTGCAGCTACTTGCAAATGTTTTTTATCTCCTTCTAAGGTTACCACTTTTCTACTTCGACAACTAGGTTCTTTAACCATCCTTTCTAATTCTTCTCCGCTATGTCCCATTCCTTCTCTTTTTATTGCGAGAGAAAGCCGACGAAGTGTCACGATACAGTAAAGCGAGCAACGAACTAGATTAAAATGATCCCAGTCTCTATCAGTAACATCCCTTTCTAAGTACTCACTAAGAAGCAATCGTTGCTGCTCCTCAGACATCTTTTTAGTAAACTGAGCAATATCAAAATAAGCATGCCGCGGCCTACAATCAGTCCAATCAATCACCTTTATTGTTCTATCTTGTAAAAGTAAGATATTTCCTCTATGAAAATCTCCATGACTCATCACAACTTTTCTCGCAGGAGCGGAAAGTAGTTGATCCGCCATATCCATTACTTGTACTATTTTTTGATGCATTGATTGAAAAGGCAAGCCTCTATCCTTCAATTCGTCATACAAGGAATCTATTGCTCCATGCGGAGCATGATAATATTTCTTGCTTAAAACTGGTAGTTTTCTATGAATTGAACGTAGTACGCGCATAGCTAAAAAATATGGCTTTGGATTTTCAGAACATCCAGGCCATGAAATATTTGGACAATATTCATTAATTTGCGTCCTACTAGATACGTCATATGCTAATAAGCGGGGGCCATGTCCTAATTTCGCCACCATTTTTAGAATCTTAACTTCATGAAGAAAACTTGGATCATCTTCTGCTTCATGATACCGTAAAATAAGCGGACGGTTAAATTGTTTTAGATAAATAAAACCTTCAATAGGTTGCAAAAAATATACCGTTGCAGAGCAACCTGGATGCTCCATATGCTCTACATCTTTCTTGTCATACGGCAAAAGCCCATATTGAGTTTTAATATTTACTCTAACCATACCATCCTTTATTTATAATTTTATATCACAGTGCATGTATCTTATTATAAAGATTGAATTACTGCAATCCTACAAAAAATGTATCCACTCTATCTTTACTTACAACAAAGCTACAACCAAGCCTGCAATACCTGCTCAAGATCTTCGAGAAGCATCAGTTAATATGCATTGGATAGGGATGCTAGTATTTAGGAGCTCTTTGCATAGCTTTGCAAAGGAAAGTTCGCCTACCTCTTCCTGTTTGTGTATAAAACAATTTACCATAACTAAGAGCAATTTCCATATATGCCATAGTAGCAAATTTTCTAGTTTTTCCTTTACAGAAAAAGAAAAATCACAAAAAAAGTTGTCGATAAAGCTCTTTTTATTGTATGATAGTGCATCCTTTTCGGGGTATAGCGCAGCTTGGCTAGCGCGTCTGGTTTGGGACCAGAAGGTCGGGGGTTCGAATCCCTCTACCCCGAAACATCTTGCTATACCAACCTTTGACTAATTCAACATACCAAACACTCGACCTAGGGATTCGAATCCCCGACTAGGAGTTTCTGTGAAACTCCGTCTATAAACGGGTTTCACAAACGGCTTGTTATTCCCTTTCTTATAAAAAATATTTTCTCTATACAACGATTAAGACGTATGAGTGATTTTTTCTCCTATTTTTTAGTTCCCATGCCCCAGTTACTTTTCGTAATTGGTGTGATCTTTGCAACCTTTATTGTGTTTGGCATAACAGGATTTGGAACTGCCTTAATTGGAGCGCCCCTTCTTGCGATATATATTCCGGTAGCACAGGTTATCCCTATGCTCACTTTGATTGATTTTCTGGGTGCGTTTATCAACTTCATCAAGAATAAAAAAGATGTGAGCGTACCAGAGCTAAAGCGCCTCTCTCCCCTTATGATCGCAGGAAGTATTGTAGGAGCGACACTCCTCTTAAAACTCCATCCAAAGCTCTTAGTGGTACTCCTTGGATTTTTTGCTATTGGCTACGCCCTTTATTCCTTTATCAAAAAAGAGTCAGAGACCAAAATTTCCCCATGGTTTTGCATCCCTTTTGGCTTTATTGGAGGCATATTCAGCGCACTTTTTGGTAGTGGTGGATTTATCTATATGATGTATTTATCTAGAAGGCTTAAAGACAAAGGAAAAGTTCGAGCAACCCTTAGCATCCACCTTACCTGCAGCACCCTTATCCGCTCTATCATCTTCCTTTTTGCAGGGCTCTACGCTACTCTCGCGATTGTTTACACAGCCCTCCTGCTCATTCCGTTTATGATATTTGGCATCCTTATTGGCCGCAATATCCACTTAAAGATCAGCGCCTATCAATATAGGCTAATAGTCAATCTCCTCATAATGGGATCAGGGATTACCCTGCTCCTCCACCATTTCTTATAATCTATTTATTCCACAGGCTTTTCTTGTAGCGCAAAAGTTATGAATATAGCAACCACCAATGTCATGCAACCAATTACCAAATAACCTTGAGCTGCGGTAATATCTATGATATCACCAAACAAAAAAAGTGTTCCTGCACCGCAAAGGACGGCCACAAAGCTAAGAAAAGTTCCTGCCGAGACAAGGCTCCCTCTTTGTTTATCGGGGCTGATAAATTGAATATAAGCATCCAGCGGGACAATATAAAGACCACCGTGCATTCCTACAGAAAAGAAAAGCAAGCATGCAATGATCAAGTTGTGCTGAAATAAGTAGAGTAAGATATAAGAGGCTCCTGTTCCATACCCTCCCCAAAGGGATAACCAAAGCTTCACGCTATTTGAAGAGATTACACTTACTAAAAAGGAGCCGACACCGAGTCCAAGTGCAGCCGCTAGATAAACATATCCTGTTTGTACATCGGTAATGCCAAGCGATTCCACACCAAACGGGAGAAGGTTAAGCTGCGTAAAAGAAGCTGTGTATAAAAAGAACGCAGAAGAAAACAAGACTAAGTTCAAGTGTTTATACTGACTTGCGAGTTTGATACTGTTAATGATTTGTGTGAAAAAAAAGTAGTTAATCTTCTTATCTGGATCTTTCACTGGAGTCTTTTCTATCGAGTGTGCAGTAACTATGGCGATTATGGAGATAATGATACAAAAAATTACGATAAGGGGAAAATTCCGCTTGGTTATCTCTGATAAAAAAGAAGCTAAAAACGTACCGAGCAAAATAGAGAGATAAGTAAAGAGGGTCAGGTGTCCATTGGCTCGAGCAATTTTATTAGGTGGTTCAATTTCTGGGATAATGGCATATTTCATAGGACTAAAAAATGCCGATTGAAGAGCTATCAAAAAGAGGGCGAAATAAGTAGAAAACTCATGTGCATACCAAATAGCAAAATAGGCTACTACCATAAAAAGAAGTTCTGCCCATGCTGTCCAAACGATGATCGTTCGCTTACTTATCCGATCTCCCATCTGCCCAGCTGGCATAGAAAATACTAAAAATGGCAAGACAAAGAGCGTTGCCGATATAGCTAAAATCTGATTATTGTATTGCTCCCCTAAGATATCGATCAATGCATAGACAACGATCAGGCGAAAAATGCTGTCATTCAATGTCACAATAAACTGGGTACAGTTCAAAGCCAAAAAGGAGCTAAAAAATCTTCTTATCATTCTCTGTAAAATAACAATTTTAATTACTCGAGTAAAGCCCTTTTTTATTGATTGTTAAAGAACAGGAGCGTATCCTATCTGCATGTTTAAAATTAATTTTCGTAGTAACAGCGTCCTTCTATTCTTTACAGCTCTTGGCATCCTCACTCCTTTTTTAGGTATGGAGATGCTTCTCACTATTGCAAATACGGTGACCACTCTTTTTATCAAGACGCTAAAGACCATATCCCTGCCTATCCTCTTTCTATCTCTTGCCTCCACCTTAACATCGATGGATAGTGTAAAAGAAACTAAGCATATTGGGCAAAAGGTTCTCTACTATACGCTAACAACCACTGCTATGGCTGCAATAATCGCCCTTTTTGTCTTTGTCTTTATCACCCCTTATCTATCTCCTCCTGCAGAGGCTCAAGCTTTAGTTGCAGAAGGAAAAAGCTACTTGCAAGTGGTCCTTGACCTCTTTCCACAAAACTTTGTAGAGCCCTTTGCTTCTGGTAATGCCTTTGGGGTAGTACTATTAGCTTTTGGACTTGGTCTTTCTGCGCAATTTGTTCCGCTAGAGCAAAAACACACCCTTCATAAAGGTTTTGAAGCACTCTTTTCTCTCTTTTTACGACTTGCAGAAAGTATTACCTTTGTACTCCCTATCGCTGCATGGGCTTTTATGACCGAACTTGTTGTTTCGATATCTACCACTTCTACTACCTCATTGACCATGCTCCTGCTCTTTTTAGGATGTATTGTATCGGTAAACCTGTTCCAAGCCTTTGTTGCACTTCCAGTGCTTTTGTGGAAAAATGGAATCTCCCCATTTCAACTATTTTCTGATGTACAAAAATCTCTCTCTATCGCCTTCTTCACCAAGTCCTCCTCCGCTGCTCTCCCATTCTCTATCGACCTTATGGAAAGAAAATCTGGCGTCTCTTCCAAAATATCCCATTTTGCCCTCCCTCTTTGCTCTACCATCAATATGAATGGATGTGCACAGTTTATCCTACTATCCATCCTGTTTAGTGCAACCTATTGTGGATTGCCAATCACCTTTACTGGATCACTCTTTTGGCTTGTGATCGCGATTTTTGCAGCAATTGGTAATGCAGGAGTTCCAATGGGATGTTATTTCTTAGCATCGCTTCTCCTCACCAGCGTTGGCGTGCCCCTCGTGTTTATGGGACTTATTCTCCCCTTCTACCCAATCCTTGATATGATTGAAACTGCTGTAAATGTCTGGTCTGATATTTGTATCACCAAAATCACTGACAAGAGATTAAAAGAAGAAGAGCTTGTACTGCAGAAAGTATAGATTGTAGAATAACTACTTTTATCTATAATGATCCTATGCCTACCAAGAAAAAGCGCCTTTCTTTATTTGCAATTACGATGATCAACATCATCGCTGTTGATAGTATTCGTACGCTTCCTATTGCTGCACAATATGGCTTTTCTTTAGTCTTTTATTACTTGCTGGGAGGTCTTTTCTTTTTAGTTCCGAGCGCATTAATTGCTGCAGAGCTAGGAACAGCGTGGCCACAAACTGGTGGTCTTTACATTTGGATCAAAGAAGCCTTTGGAAAAAAATGCGGCGCCACCATTATTTGGCTTAATTGGGTATACAATCTTGCATGGTATCCTACTATCATGGCACTCATTGCAGGTATCTCTGCTTACTTAATTAATCCAGCCCTTGCAACCAACAAATACTACATGATCACCATCATTTTAGGACTATTTTGGCTTGCCACCTTTTTAAACTGCCTTGGCATGCACCTCTCTTCTTGGATATCTACAGCCGGTGCTATCTTTGGTACGCTCCTTCCTATGTTGTTTATCATCACCTTAGGCTTTATCTACTTCTTTAAAGGAAGACCTCTTGCTATCGAGATGAGCTGGGGTACTTTTTTTCCCGAAAAAACGGGAATTGATAAGCTTGCTTTTTTCAGCTCTATCTTATTTGGTCTTCTTGGCCTAGAAATGGCGGCAACACATGCCGGAGAAATGCGTAACCCAAAGCGCGATTACCCCAAATCGCTCTTCATTTCCGTGATCGTGATTTTACTCTCGATCATATTTTCCTCCCTTGCTATCTCCATAGTAGTTCCATCACATGAGCTAAATTTGGTTGTGGGAATTTTACAAGCTTTTGAGATTTTCTTTGCAGCTTTTAACATCCCATATTTTACTTATATCATTGCAGGAGCTATTGTCCTTGGAGCTCTTAGCGCCGTAAGCACATGGATTATTGGCCCCACCAAAGGGATTATGGTTGCCTCCAAAGATCGCTCTCTACCAAAATTCCTTACCAAGCAAAATAAGGCTGGAGTTCCTGTAAATGCCTTGCTTATGCAAGGGATAATAGTAACCATCCTTTCTACTTTTTACCTTTTTCTTCCCTCCATCAATACTGCCTTTATCTTCCTCTCCATCATAACCGCTCAACTTGCGATGATTGTCTATATCACCTTATTTGCAGCAGGTATCTATCTCCACCACAAAAAAGGAGAGGTAGCTCGCTCCTTTAAAGTCCCTGGTGGGGATAAAGGCATTTGGGCAGTTGGGCTTGCAGGGATAACCATTTGTCTTTTTGCCTTTATGGTTGGATTTATCCCTCCAAAAGCTGCGCTCATTGAAAACATTTTACTCTATGAGTCTCTTCTTGTAGGAGTTATGATCATAATTTCTTTCTTTCCTCTTCTTTTTGCAAAAATATCTTCAAAATAGATTGTAAATTAAGATCTTAACAGTAAGATTTTGAAGAGATAAGGGAGGAGATATTATGAAACCTACAGACACTGTGCTTGTTACCGCCATATACCACCCCAATCCTGGATATGAGAAGGAATTCTTAACCTTATGGAACTCAAAAGTTAAGCCTATTGCAATGGAATATGGCGCCTCCTGGGCATCCATCTACCATAATGAAGATACTGAAGAATTTCTTTCCAGCTCACATTGGAACAGCAAACAAGATGCTGAAAAGCTTTTAGAAGATAAACGCTATAAAAAAGCTCTTAGTGAGCTCAATAAGCTCTCTTTACTCCCTCCGAGTAAAGCAGTATGTGAATTTTTACGAGAAGCAGCTTAAGGCTTTAAGCTTTTGGGCGATAGCCTATACGAATAATAGTTCCTACAAAAATCAAGATCATCCCAATGGTAAAGGTAAAACCGTGTACTGTCTCTGGATGGATAATTAAATCAATCCCTGCAGCAAATAGAACAGACAAATAGATAAAAGGGGCAAGACTTGCTGGTTTAGCATTTTTATAGGCAATCCCCCTTAACAATTGATTGCCAATGCTTCCTATTCCCACACCAAAAATAGATAGAATCGGAAGCCATACCTGATTCACAGGAAAAGAACTCTTCCATATCTCTCCAAATGGATAAAATACCAAAGAAATCAAAAATATGGCAAAACTCAAGATAGAGCTATAAAAGAAAAAGAGAAATACATTGTGGGAAAGGGTGTCACTTTCTCGGTTTATTCCAAATAAAATCTGTGAAATTGCCACAAAAAATCCTGCTAAAAATCCAAAAAAGGAAAAGGGATCAAATAAAGAGCTCCCCGGCTTTAATACACAAATCACCCCTATAAAAGAGACAATCAAACTCATCCACACCACTTTTCCTGTTCGATGCCCATAAAAAAGGTAAATAATAATAGGCATAAACATTGGTGCAGTATTAAAAAGAAGCACTCCATCAGTTAAGGAGGCTCTGGTAAAGTAGTAGAATAGACTATATTGCGAGATAAGAACAGCTATTGCCCGCAGCAAATGCTTGTGTGTATCTTTAAAGCGAATCGATTTTGGTTTATTATAGTAATAAGGGAGGACAATTAAAAACGGGATAAAAAAACGAAGAAATACCATCAATGGCAAAAATACTGTCTCCATCCCCGTCTTGGAAAAAAGACCAAAGAGGGCGGCTAAGACAGAAGAAAGCACCATATAAAATGAGGCTTTTTCAAATTGCTTCCACTGAAATTTTCGTAACATAGCCTTGAAATACCTTATTCGGAAGTGTTAGTAAAGGAGATTTTAGTTTAGAAGAACTTCCTTAAGAAAAGCTCCATACATCTCATCATTTCTTACTACTTGTGCAAAAGTAGACTTTTTCTTAACCGTCAAAGGTCTAATCATTAGCCATAAAGAATTTGCAAGATCCTTTTGCTGTCCTGGATGCTGTACACAAAAATTCATATAACCACATACAAGCCGCCCTACCACTAGCGCAAGTTGGTGATAGGGTTTAGAAGCTATCACTAAACTATTAAAAGGCTCCTTTAATAACTTTATTCCATTTTTAAATAGTTTATAGTTTTTTGGATTCAAAGAGTCCGTATCTACTTCCCAAGCAAGATCAATACAATCTAGCTGATTACAGACATTCTGATATTTAAATAATAATCCGCTCATAAGGCCTTAAAAATTAATAAGATAAAACCATACACCAAGAAGTTCTATTAAATCCATAAAAACTAGAATTAAATGAGTACTATTGTTACGTATAAGATATGAGCAATAATACTATACATGAAGATTTGAAGGTGATCCTTGCTGATTGGGAGGGAATTTGTACCTCTCCAGAGCTTTTGGAGGAAAAAACCTTTTTAGAAGGGATGCGCCATCATATCTTAACCTTAGACTCCCACCTCTCAAATTTGCCGCAACATAGCGAAGCTTTTGCTCTGCTCCATCACCTTCTACACACCCTTCCAGGAGCACCTGTAGTATCCAATATGACTCTTTTTGAGTGCGCAAAAGCGGAAGATGCTTCTCTCTACCATTACCTATTTAAGCTACTTTCCTGCTCAACTGGTAATCAAAACTTTTTATTCAATTCTCTTGCATTACTGGATAAAAAAGTAGCATAGATTACTTACTAATAGGGACATATCCCTTGTTATAAGCATTGCATCCTTTCACATAACGATCATTCACCACATTCCAATCCATATACTCAAACAAGATATCGATATAAGTATCCTTATTTAAGCCAAATTGAGCAATGTAGGCATGCTCCCACAAATCAATCACACAAAGTGGCACCCAACCTGATAAAAAGCCCTTTTCATGTTCAGCGACCCAAGAGAGCTTGATATCACCATTTGAGACGTTCCCAAATAAAATAATCCAGCCAATACCTCTTATTTTAGCAAAGCTTTTCACCTTCTCCTTGAATTTTGCAAAAGAGCCATACTCGCCCATCATCTTGTACATCAAGCGTCTACGAGGAGGAACCTTTCCATTGCCTCCAAGTTCCCCAAAATAGAGCTCATGGAGTGCCATCCCATCATATTCAAAGCCATACTGCTTTCTTAAAGACTGCAAAAGAAAAGGATCTTTTTCGGTATTAATCTTACTATCTATAAAATTGACCTGTGCAACATAACCTTTGTACAGATCCAGATGGATCTGCAGGAGCTCTGGATGAAATTTAGGCATCTTAACTTTAAGTGAAGAGTAATCCTTTACCTGGATAGGTTCTGCTACTAAATAGCTCATAAAACATAGTAAGAAAAAGCCCTTCTTCATAAAAACCCCTTTTTGTAGTACAGTGTAGCAAAGCACCTAAATTGGAGCATAGCTAAAATATGATTACTCTTTTTGATAGACTCTTTCTCATTAACCATCAGCTCCCTACATCCCTTTTAAAAACTTTCTCCTTACTTTCTGACCCAAAGCTTAATTTGCTTATCTTAGGAGTACTTTCAATCTATCTCTTTATCAGAAAAGGAGTTAGCTCTTTCAGCCGCCCTATTCTATATTTATTTGCCTGCACTGGTTTTATTATGTTTTTTTGTGGAATCCTCAAAATTTGCGTCGGTAGAGCTCGTCCATTCTTACTAGACGAGGGCATAGCTGGCTTTTTCTTTTTTACCGTGAAGCATAGCTACCTATCCTTTCCCTCCAGTCATGCAGCACTTGCCATGTGCTTTACCCGGGCGCTACAAAAAAGGTTTTCCCTTCCCCTTATCTTCTACCTTTATCCCATTGCAATAGGCGCTAGCAGAGTATTGCTATTTGCTCACTTTGCTTCTGATGTAGTTGCAGGACTCCTTGTTGGAATTGTCGTAGAGCGCTTGTTATCAATATATTACGAGAGATTTGTAGAAAGCATAAAAAAACTAGGAAGCCCGAAGGCCTCCTAGCTTATGTCTTAGAGAACTAAAAGGTTATCTTTTAGCTTTTCTGCGACGAACTACTCTTCTTTTAGTAGTAGTTTTTCTTTTTGCAGTAGCTCTTTTTTTAGTAGCTGCTTTACGTGTAGTACGTTTTGCAACTTTTCTTTTAGGAGCCGCTTTTCTTTTTACAGTTTTTCTTTTTGCAGTTGTCTTTCTCTTAGCTGTAGTTTTTCTCTTTACAGTCTTTCTTTTTGCTGTAGT
>JAHZKV010000033.1 GCA_022600215.1 bacterium | reverse complement strand
TTTAATTGATGTTTTCTAATCTAGTTTCAGAAGGATGTAATCAGAGTAATCCTCTTTGAGAAAGAGTTAAGTAAATACGAGCGATGTGCCAGCGAGCAACACCATCTTGAATTTGAATCTTTCCATTTACGGAGTGAGCATGTGTGGTTGTCCCAAAAGCAAAGATTTGCCCTTTTATAGAGATCACAATCAATATGTCTGTTTTTATTAAATCAGTGTCAGGTAGCTCAAGCTCTTTTGCTGCTCCATTTAAATATTTTACATAAGTATCAGCACATGTTTGTATTTGTCTAGTAAGATTATCCTTTGTAAGGTTGCTTGTGGTAGTTGAGGTGATTTTGTAACCTTCTTCCACCTTATGGGTTCCTACTTCTACGTGTGTAGTTGCAGTAAGTGCCCAATTTCTTATCATATTATCAATGGACAAGCTTACAAACATTAAGGTAGTATATTATATCTCTGTATAATATTCAAATTTAAATAACTATTTTTGGTAGTATCCTTTCTAACAGTGCTAGGAATGCTGTTGTTATTTTTGAAGGAGATAAGAGAAGCAAAATAGGATTATTTCCTGCATAGATAAAAAAAGAGAGGCAAAAGCCTCTCTTTTTTTATCGGTTATTTTACGAGCTATGGAGCATAGCATGTGATTCTAACAAAAAGCGCTCCATATGCATCTGTAGTAGTTGGTCACAGTGTCTAGACAAGGTTTTATTCTCATCATTTAGATCGACACCTTCTTTTGTTATATCGTGTTCTAATTCTACTTTAGATATTATATCATTCAGAAATTTTGTTGTTAGGTTTATAACTACTTTGGCTGCTTTGTTGGAATCACCTGGATAGTTGGTTAAAAAGTCTTTCATTTTATTGTTTACGTATGCTTGTACTTTTTCAGTAAGGTTACTTGTGTCATGCTTTAACACTGATGCTGTAGTGAGGGTCTTATTTCCTAAACTTATTGTTATTGTTAATGTAGATGTAGATTCCTGATTCTGCTCGAGTGAAAGGGTTGGTTCCATTATATTCTCCATTCTTGTGTAAACAAGTATTCCTACAGTAGCTCCATCCGTATATTGTCCTTTGCTTCAAAAAAAGGGGCGCAAACCTAAGCTTGCGGCGCCGTTTCTTTTCTTTCAGGTTTTGGTAAAAGCACTTTTCTAGATAGCTTGATCTTTCCTTGATCATTCACATCTAAAACTTTTACTTCTACTTCTTGGCCTTTTTTGAAGTACTCATTTACATCTTTTACTCTTTCATGAGCAATTTCTGAAACGTGGCACAATCCATCTTTTTGACCAGGTAAGGTGATAAAGGCTCCAAACTCTACGATGCTAGAAACAACGCCTGTGTATGTCTTGCCAATTTCTACCTCTGCAACAAGGTCTAAGATCCATTCTTTTGCTTTTTGCAAGCTTGGACCATCACTAGAAACAATGCTTACTACGCCATCATCATTGATGTCTACTTGGCAACCTGTTTCTTCGATGATAGAGCGAATCATTTTTCCACCAGGACCAACAATTACGCCGATCTTGCTTTGTTTTACTTGAACAGACTCAATTCTTGGAGCAAAGTCGGAAAGATTCTCTCTTGATTTGGAGAGGGATTTGTCCATTTGCTCTAGGATGTGAATACGTCCTTCTTTTGCTTGAAGGAGGGCTGCTTTCATGATGTCTTTGTTGATACCTTCGATTTTGATATCCATTTGGAAAGCAGTGATACCATCTCTGTCACCAGTGATTTTAAAGTCCATGTCACCAAGGAAGTCTTCCAGTCCTAAGATATCAGAAAGGATCATATATTTGTTTCCTTCTAAAATCAGTCCCATTGCAATTCCAGAAACAGAGCGTTTGATAGGAACACCTGCGTCCATCATTGCAAGACATCCACCACAAACAGAAGCCATGGAAGAAGATCCATTAGATTCAGTGATGTTACTTTCTAGACGAATAGTGTATGGGAATTCTTCTTGTGTTGGTAAAATGGAGCTAAGCGCACGCTCAGCTAATTTACCGTGACCAACTTCTCTTCTGCCTGGAGGACCAACTCTTCCACATTCACCTACGGAGAATGGAGGGAAGGAGTATTGAAGGTAGAATTTACGGATAAAGTCGCCATCAAGTGTTTCGTAACGCTGTCCCATTGATTCTCCACCAAGGGTACATACAGCGATAGTTTGTGTTTCTCCTCTAGTAAATAGAGCATCACCATGAGTTCTTGGTAGGAAAGAAGTTTCAATAGCAATTGGGCGAATCTCTGTAGGAGCTCTTCCGTCGCTTCTTTTCTTCTCTCTGAGTACTTTGTTACGCAAAATCTTTGCAAAAGTTTTCTTAATAGTGATCTTCATCTCAAGTGGTGTGCATTTTGGCTCGTCACACTCCAGATATTTTGCTTTGATCGCATCTTCTACTTCTTTTTGCCCAGCTTCTCTTTCCTCTTTTCCTTTGATAGAGAAAATTTGCTCGAGCTTTTCTGTATACTCTTTTTCAATTTCTTCTAAGATCGATGGGTTTGGAGTAGTTAGCTCTGCTTCAAACTTTTCTTTTCCTGCAATATTTTGCCAGTCAGCAAGAGCTGTTGTGATTTCTTTGATTGCCTCATGCCCTGTTTCAATCGCTTCAATTACTTGTTCTTCTGTTAGGAAGTCACAAAAACCTTCAATCATTAAGATAGCATCGTTTGTACCAGCTAGCAATAAATCAAGCTTAGATTCTTCCATTTGCTTACTTGATGGGTTTACAATAAACTCATCGCCAATCATACCCACGCGAACGCCAGCTAGTGGTTTTGGTAGGGGAATATCAGATATTACAAGCGCAGCACTTGCGGCAGTAATTGCTAATGGTTCTGGTGGGTGATTTTCATCGTAAGATAATACATAAACCAATAGTTGCACTTCATTGAAGTATCCTTCTGGGAACATTGGTCTGATAGGTCTATCAATCAAGCGACTTACCAGTGTTTGTTGCTCGGTTGGTCTTCCTTCTCTTTTGATGAAGCCGCCAAGAGTCTTTCCCGCTGAAGAAAATTTTTCTTGGTAATCTACTCTTAGGGGGAAGAAATCGCAATCAGGAGAAGCGGTCTTTTTTCCACAAGCAGAGGCTAAAATGTGGGTATCTCCACAAGTTACCATTACTGCGCCATTTGCTTGACGGGCAATCTTGCCTGTTTTAAATGTTATGTCTTTTCCCTGAACGTGTGCAGTGGTGGTTTTTTCTTCCATCATATTTGAGTCTCCATGCTATGACTTTGTCGGCAGCTTTGTTTTAATTGGTAATCGAATGTATAAATATTTATTTACGAAGACCTAGTTTTTGAATTAATTGTTGATACCTTGGAGTGTCTGTAGAGTTAAGGTATGCAAGAAGGCGACGTCTTTGTCCTACGTGCTTCAATAAAGAAAGTCTTGTTGCGTGATCTTTAGGGAACTCTTTTAGGTGATCTTCCATTTCTTTGATTCTTTCGGTAAGAATCGCGATTTGTACGTCTGCAGATCCAGTGTCTTTTTCGTGCAACTGGTATTTTTTTGTAATTTCGTCTTTAGTACTTTTATCTAAGCTCATTGCTGTCTCCTAGTTCATCAAATTATTTACTGCATTCATTTTAGCATCTTTTGTATAATAAGAGCAATTGATTTTACGCAAAGCCCATCAAATGACAGATCAAAAATTTAATTCTATAGACCATGAAGCCATGCTAGTTGCGCTGGAGCAAGCAAAAATTGCATTTTCCGTAAACGAGGTGCCAGTTGGTGCTGCGCTCTACTTAAATGGAAAGTGTATTGCAAAAGCACACAACTTGGTAGATCAAAAAAAAGATGCTACGAATCATGCAGAAATAATTTGTTTAAAAGAAGCAGCAAAAATTTTAGGGGACTTTCGATTGGTGGGAGCAACTCTTTATACTACACTTGAGCCGTGTGCTATGTGTGCTGGAGCTATTACAAATTTCCGTGTAAAAAAAGTAGTATGGGGAGCAAAAGATTTGCGAGTGGGTGCAGCAGGTACATTATATAATATTTTTGATGGTAGAAATCCTATTCATAAAGTAGAATCAGTTGGTGGCTTGATGGAAGATGCATCAGCTGCGCTGCTTAGAAAGTTTTTTCAGGAGAGAAGATGCAAGAATTGTTAGAAGAGATGTTAGAGCACCAACAAAAGAAGCTTTATAAGATAGCAAGGGAGATAATGCCCTCTGTTACCGAAGAAGATTTATTGCAGCCTTTTGATTATCCAGAGTTAGAAAACAATCCGCATTTTCGTTATGAAGAGGGGATTTTGCATGGAATTTTATCCACGCGGGCAGCGCTTTTAGCAAAGTGCTAGCTTTTACTTTTTTGTTTTTTCTTGCTATATCGGTGTAGGCGTATACGTTCATACAACGTTAGAGAGTTTTTTCCTTCCCGCGCAATCTTTTCAAGGCATGCGTTGATAAATTTCTCTTCGCTCAGTACCGTTTCCCCTGTATTGATGTCGAATATTTTGGTGTTGTTGGTGTAATGATCGAGTTTAGTAGATTGGAATAAAGAGAAGATTTTTCCGCTTGAAATTTTGATGATTGCATTGTCAAACCCTTGCATGAAAGAGTAAGGGCTAGGTGTTTTCCACACAAACAAATTGAATAAATACGCGGTCATGGATGCAGCAAGTGTTGCAAAAAAATGAGTGTAGTCTGCTGAGGATAGATTGATGAGTAAAATCACTCCAATGAGCCCAGGGACTAGGTGTTTGCCTTTGATGGAAGGGGTGAATAAAAACATCATATCAAGTCGTGGGAACAAGAATACGGTTGCAATTAATAAAGAGTATATAGCGCTGGTGGGGGTTGCGTAGAAGGATGGGTGGCCGGAGTATTTCATCGTAAAATAAGCTGCAACTCCAGAGGCAATTCCGCAAGTAAAGAAGTAGAGTAAAAAACTTTTTTCACTTTTTTGGTGTACGATCGTCGCTCCAAAGCGCTGAAGGATCATAATGCCAAAAAATAAATTGATTAAATATAAGATGTGAATCCCAGAAGGTGCTGGATAAATAAGTAGGTGGGTGAAAAATTGCCACAGGCTCCAATTTTCTATTGCATGGGGGGTTAGTGATAGGAGGCGAGTTAAGTCTGGAAACGCTAAAAGGGAAGGAAAAATTTTATTTAACGTACCGGACAAGATGCTCAATGTGCAAATGAGAACAACTAAAATTTTTATAGATTTTATCGATTTCATCCAATTTTCCTTTTTCTTTGTAATCTATTGTAACAAAGAGTGGAAAAGATGACAACTTTCTCTTGTCATTTACTAGCAATCAGGCTATCCTAAGAGGACTTTTTTAAGATTTAGGAGAAAAATTATGAAAGAAAATACCCACCCAGAATATCGCGATGTTGTTTTTACCGACATGAGTACTGGTAAAAAATTTCTTTGTGGAAGTGCTGTAAAAACTTCTACTACTGATGAGTATGAAGGAAGAGAGTATCCAAGCGTAAGGGTCTCTATTTCATCATCTTCCCACCCTTTCTACACAGGAGATGCTACTTTTGTGGATACAGAGGGTCGCGTAGACAAATTTAAGAATAGATACGCAGCAAAAAAGAAGTAAGATTTCACCTTTTATAGGAACAGCATGAAAGCAAAAGTTAAAGGGATGTTAGAAAAGCTCTCATCTGTGGAAGATCAGATGGGCGACCCTGCGGTTGTTTCTAATCAGAAGAAATATACGGAGCTTGCGTCTGAGCATAAGTATCTCACTCGTTTGAAAGAAAAATGGGATCGTTTAGAGTCGGTAGAAAATTCTATTATAGATGATCAAGATTTTTTGAAAACAGAAGCCGATGAGCAATTTCGCAGCGAGATTGAAGAAGAGCTTGAAGCTTTAAAAAAAGAGCGTGACTCCTTAATCAAAGAGATTGAGGTGATCATTATTCCTCCAGATCCAACAGATAACAAAAATACCATTGTAGAGATTCGCGCCGGAACAGGTGGGGATGAGGCGGCTATTTTTGTGGGCGATTGCGTTCGTATGTATCGTCATTTTGCGGACAGTAAAGGTTGGAGCTTTGAAGCGTTGAGTTTTACAGAGTCTGATGTGGGTGGTTTTAAGGAATATCAATTTGCGCTTTCTGGAGAAGGTGCCTACCGCTTCATGAAGTATGAAGGTGGAACACATCGTGTGCAGCGCGTACCAAAAACGGAGACACAGGGAAGAGTTCATACCTCTGCGATTACCGTTGCGGTATTGATTGAGCCTGATGAAGATGAAGAAGTGAACATTGAGGAAAAGGATATTCGTGTGGATACCTATCGTGCCTCTGGAGCAGGTGGTCAACATGTAAATACCACTGATTCTGCGGTGCGAATTACTCACCTGCCAACAGGTCTTGTCTCTTATTGTTCAGAGGAGCGCTCTCAAATCAAAAACAGAGCAAAAGCAATGAGATTGCTTAGAGCAAAGATTGCGGATAAAGCAAGGCTTGAAAAAGAGAAAGAGATCGCAGAAGATAGAGCGTCTCAAGTTGGCTCTGGCGATCGTTCTGAAAGAATTCGAACATACAACTTTCCACAAAACCGATTGACGGATCATCGTATTGATCTGACGTTGTTTTCTCTTGCAGAGGTAATGGAGGGGGATTTAGATCAAGTGGTAGGTCCTTTGGTAGCTTTTTACTATCAAAAAAGATTGCAGGCAGATCACCATGCTGGGTAGGGATGAAAAGGATTTTCTTAGGTATCAAAGCAATGGTAAAATAGATAAGAGTCTTCTCACCTTTTATAAGAAGGAAAGAGAAAGGGGTGTCCCGCATGTATATCTTGCTGGTAAGATGAATTTTCACGATGTTGAGTTGTTTGTGGATCCTTCTTGTTTGATACCAAGGCTAGAGACAGAAATATTGGTGGAGAGAGCGCTACCGCAAATATCAGGCAAGGCAGTGTTAGATCTTTGTGCTGGTAGTGGAGCAATTGGGTTATCGATTAAAAAATTACGTCCAGATTTGGATGTTACCCTAGCTGATGTCTCACCCCACGCAGTTCAAATGTGTAAAAAGAATGCAGAGCATAATTCTTTGAAGGTAGAAATAGTAGAAGGGGATTTCCTGGCGCCATTTGTTGGAAGGGAATTTGATGCAATTATCTGCAATCCTCCTTACATTTCTATGGACGAGTATGAAGCTCTTGATGGGGGAGTAAAAGACTTTGAGCCAAGGATTGCTTTAACCGATGAGGCTGATGGGCTTTTGTTTTATAGGAAGTTGGCAAAAGATTCCAGTGCATGTCTTGTAAAGGATGGTCTTTTATGTATGGAGATAGGCAAAGATCAAGGAGAGGTGGTAAGTTCTTTGTTTGATGTGGCTAGTTGGGAAGTGGTAGTGGAAAAGGATTATGCTGGGCATGATCGTTTTGTGTTTGCAAGGAAAAAGGGGTAGAGGATGTTTGGTGGATTGTCTGAAAAGTTTCAAGATATTTTTAGCGGATTTTCAAAAGGAAAGACATTTACAGAAGAAAATATCAAAGAGGCTGTAAGGCAGGTTCGGCTTGCTTTGCTGGATGCTGATGTGAACTATAAAGTGGCAAGTGCTTTGGTAAAAAAGATCAAAGAAAAGGTAGTTGGCACAGAGGTAGAGAAAAAATTAAAAACAAGTGATGCGTTTATTGAGATTGTCCATGAGGAGTTAAAGCTCTTGATGGGAGCGGAAGAGGCAAAGATCAATTTTAAGAAAAAGCCTTTAAAGGTATTGCTTTGTGGTCTTCAGGGATCTGGTAAGACAACGACGTGTGCAAAGCTTGCAAATATGGCCAAAGAAGAAGAGAAAAAAAGTGTTTCTTTGGTAGCATTAGATTTAAAAAGGCCTGCAGCAGTCAAGCAATTGCAAGTTTTAGGAGAGCAGGTAGGTGCTCCTGTTTTTGCGATGGAAGGGGAAAGTGATCCTATCAAAGTTGCAAAAGCTGCGATGGGATTAGAAGATGAGGTTCTCATCTTTGATACGGCGGGTCGTCAAAACCTTGATGAGGAATTGATGGAGGAGCTTCTTTCTATTAAAGAGGTGGTGAATCCAGACTATATTTTATTTGTTGCCAATTGTGGAAGTGGGCAGCAAGCGGTGAATGTTGCAAAAGCATTTGATGAAAAGATGGATATTTCCGGCTCTATTTTGACTATGCTTGATGGTTCGGCACGTGCAGGAGCTGCTATTTCAATTCGCGAGGTGACAGGAAAGCCCTTGTTTTACGAAGGAGTGGGAGAGAAAATTACCGACTTTCAAGTTTTTCATCCAAAGTCTATGGCTGATCGTATTTTAGGCATGGGCGATGTGGTGAATCTTGTTAAAAAGATGAAAAAAGAAATTTCAGAGGAAGATTCCAAAAAGATGGAGCAAAAGGTGCTCAAAGGGACCTTTACATATGATGACTTTTTAAAGCAGATGAAAATGCTAAAAAAGATGGGGTCTTTGAAAGGAATTTTTAATATGCTTCCTGGGATGGGCAAGGGGGCTTCCTCTATGGATTTTGCCGAAGGGGAGAATCAGTTAAAGACTTTTGAGGCAATTATCCATTCTATGACGAAAAAAGAGCGCGCTGGAATGGATGATTTGACGATGGGAAGGAAAAAGCGTATTGCAAAAGGTGCAGGGATTTCATTGGGAATTGTAAACAAATTAGTTAAAAAATTTAAGCAAATGAGAGAAATGGCGAAGCATCTCCCAAAAATTCAAAAAAATTTTTCAAGAGATCAGCAGAAAATAAAAAAGAATCCAGATTTTAATCGTTTTTTTTCTTAAAGTATGTTACACTGCTTCTCAAGATTTTTGTAAAAAGGAGTTTTACTTATGGCATTAAGTATGAGAATGCGTCAACAAGGGCGTAAAAATAAAAGAATGTTCCGCTTTGTGGTTGCAGATAGCAGATCCCCAAGAGATGGAAAGTACATTGATTGCGTTGGTCATTATGATCCACACGTAGAAGATGGCATGGTTATTGACAAGGAAAAAGTTGAAGAGTGGTTGAAAAAAGGAGTGCAGCCATCTGAAAAAATGCTTTCTGTTATCAAGAAAAAGTGTCCTGAAGTACTTGCTTCAAAGTAAGGAGCGTTTAAAAAAATAATTGGTTATGAAAGTTTCAATCATTTCTTTATTCCCGAATTTTTTTACTAGCATGCTAGAGACTAGCATGATTAGGCGTGCTATTGAGAAAAAAGTATTGGAAGTGGAGCTTGTGAATGTTCGTGACTTTGCAGAAGGTAAGCACAAAGTTGTAGATGATACTCCTTTTGGGGGAGGGCCTGGAATGTTGTTAAAGCCAGAGCCTCTTTCTTTAGCGATTGAATCGGTAAAAAAGGATCATTCTCATGTGATTTACTTTTCTCCTGGTGGAGAGCTTCTTCATGCAAAAAAGTGTGAGAGCTTAGCTAAGAGTTATGATCATATGATCTTAATTTGTGGGCATTACGAAGGAATTGATCAGCGAATTATTGATTTATATGTAGATGAAGAAATTAGCATTGGAGACTACGTATTAACCAGTGGAATGTTACCAGCTCTTGTCTTGCTTGATGGGACACTTCGTTTTGTTGAGGGAGGAGTTGGGAATAAGGAGTCTGTATATGGTGATACTTTCCATATTGAAGGAGAGTTTAAAGCACCTGAATATACAAGGCCAAGAGAATTTAAAGGAATAGAGGTTCCAAAAGTCTTGCAATCGGGAAATCATGAAGAGATTGCTTTATGGAGAAAAAGAGCAGCAAGAGAGCGAGCCAAAAAGAGAGAACAAAAAAACACAGAGGAAGCAGTATGCATTCGTTAGTAGAAAAAATAGAAAGAAAGCACATGAAGAGGAAGGTTCCAACTTTTTCAATTGGTGACCAAGTAAAAGTGCACACCAAAATTGTAGAAGGTGATAAAGAGCGTATCCAGATATACCAAGGAACAGTGGTAGCAAAAAGTGGGAAAGGGGTATCGGTAACTTTTACTGTTAGCCGTATTTCGTTTGGATATGCAAATGAGAAGATTTTCCAACTTCATAGCCCAAATATCACGAACATTGAGGTACTAAGTAAAGGTATTGTTCGTCGTGCAAAGCTAAACTACTTGAGAGGAAAGCTTGGTAAGGCAGCAAAGGTTCGTATGCAAGTTGGTAAGCAAGTTACTGCTGAAGAGACAGTGTTGTTTGAAGAAGAGGTTGTGGAGCAAGCTGCTGCGCCAGCACCAGAGGCTCCAGAAACAACAAATGATGCTCCTGAGTAGAATTTGTTTTTATGTACTTTTTTGGAAGATATAACTATAGTAAATAAATGTTGGAAAACACTTCAGGGATCTTATTTGTAGTCTCAGCACCTAGTGCTGGAGGAAAGACAACAATCATCAATAAGCTTATTGAGCTGCTTCATGGTAAGTTGAGGAAGGTTGTAACTTGCACAACAAGAAATAAGCGAGCTGGAGAAATGGAAGGGGTAGATTACTATTTTCTTTCAGAAGAAGAGTATAGCCAACATTTAGAAAATGGCGCTTTCATAGAAAGTGCCTCTGTTTATGGAAATTCTTATGGAGTATTTAAAAAAGAGTTAGAAACCCCTGGACATAAGATTATATCTTTAGATAGCAAAGGAGTGGAAAACTTTAAGAAAATGGGGGTTAAAGCAACCTATATATTGATTGCTCCTCCATCTTTAGAAGTATTGAAAGAGAGGCTCCATGGAAGAGGGAGCGAATCGAGAGAAGAAGTTGCCGCTCGATTAAAGGAAGCAGAAAGAGAGCTCTCTCAAAAGGATCTTTTTGATAAAATAGTCATTAACGATTGTTTAGAAGATGCCATAAACGCACTTAAAAACAATATCATTGGAGAAATAGAAAATGAAGAAGCCAAATAAATTACTTACGAATCAACACTTATTAAAGCACTACAAAAATAACTTTAGTCTGGCAGAAGAGGCAATTGCTCTTGCATATAGCCGTTTAGATAATGGGATGGAGTTCGATTTACAAAAAGTGCTAAATGATGCAGCAAAAGAGCACGAGCAAGAAGAAGTTTCTCAATAATTTTATAGTAGGTGGAAGTTGTGGAAAGGGTATTAATCACGTCAGCATT
>JAHZKV010000032.1 GCA_022600215.1 bacterium | reverse complement strand
GTCACTGCCTGCGTAAGCTGTTGAAGCTCAGTTCCTGGGATACCAGCAACGTTACCCATCGCGTTATTCACCTCAGAAGCAGTAGATTGTAAATCTGTCATTACACTCATCATCTGGGATTGGTTTGCTGAACCACCATTTTTAATACCAGCACCACTATCTGACACAAAAGCATCATTCCATCCTAACGTATCGTCTAGAGTTGCAACAGCCCCTAAATTATTCGCATTTAATGCATTAAGTTTAGTTCGACCATCTGGATCAGTGGACATTTGACCCGCTGGTAAATTTACTACGTTACCACTACTATCTAAATCTGCCACTCCACCATCTTTCCAATCGTTATTCACCGTATCATCACCACCATCTGAAGCTACCGATCTATAACAAATATGGATCTTTCCATCACTGTCTTTTTGTAGCTTATATTGCGCAGTTCTGTTGGTACCTGCATCCACACATTGAATGTTTAACTCACCAATATCACCACCTGGACGGCCATATTTATAGTAATCTGAAACAGTGGTTGCTTCATAGGTAGAAACCTTAGTCGCTGCTGCAGAAAGCGTTACACCCATATTTGAGGTTGCATCTACTTCCTGGTTTTTACTCTGCGTTACCTCAATACCTGCCATCATCAATTCCATCAAACAGTCATCATGATTAGAGATACCCTTCAGCATATCTGCAACGCTCTCATCACCATTTTTAAGAGGCTTTTTTGGAGCAGGCTTTTCTGCACTTTTTACAGCAGATTTCAAAGTGCCCATTAAAGCAGCTTTTGCCTTTTTTGCACTTTTTGCATCAGATACCTTTGCAGAAGAAATTGCTTCTCCACCTTTTACCTCATGTACATTTTTATCTACAGCTACTGCCATTTTTTACCTCTTTTTAATATAATTAAAAACTTCCTTATCATAATTATAACATAATTTAATTAAAAAATCAACTTTAACATATAAAAAAAGTCTAGCAGACATCTGCTAGACTTTTAAACACCTTATTATAAGCATGTTAGACATTAAGCTGCCTTTTGGGCACCAGTCATTGCTTTCATAATAGTTAGCCAACTTTGCTCAAATTTTGTTAAAGTTGAGGTATTAGACTGATAATTCGTGGAATCTTGCTTAGCTAAAGACTGCACCGCTGCCGTATTAGACCCAAGTGACTGAACCAAAGAGGCATGCGCGCTTTGCACTGCCTGCAAAGCTGTGGAATCTGGCTTATTAGCAGTATGGTCTGGACCATACCCTGGCGCATTAACAGGCTGCCATAAATGATTCCATATTTGATTATCAGGAATCTTATAAGACTTTCCTGGGTATCCAGGCGGATAGTTAGGATCTGGAGTTCCACCACCCGCAGTATAAGATGGGTCAATCCCACTCATAAGGCTATCCACGTTTGATTTAATAGAAGTATATAGCCCCATATTTTTATCATTATGTGCATGAAAAAACTGATAAGACCTATTTAGAACTTTTTTACCACTAGCGTCGGTAACGATATGCCCACTCTCATCTAACAAATATTTTTGATTTCCATCATTCTTTAAAAATTGGACATCAGCAGCAATAGCCTCCTCTGGAGACCCTTTTTTTCCATCTTTACGAGGCTTACCCGTATAAGGGTTTATCAATGGAATATCATTTCGTCCCGGATCACCTGGCTTTTTTTGATCCGCAAGAGCTTGTTGTATATTAGCTGAGGCTGCATCGTACCTATTCATTGCTGTCATCGTTTCCGTGTCAGCGCTTACCACCCCACCTGAAATAGCATTCATTTTCTGCATAATCATGGACATCTCTTCAGAATGATCCATCGGCTTTCCAGATTTCATCTCTTTAATCAGCTGATCAATAGCTGCAATCAACTGATCTTTTGGAGACATACCGCCACCTAAAGGATTCTCTCCGTATGGATCGGTTGACCCCATACCATCTATACCATTACTACCTGCACCCATTTTTGTCCTCCTTTATACTAGACTCTATTGGCCCTAAAGAATAGTATAACACAAAAAAATTAAATTATCAAGATATTGTTAAGAAGTAATCTTGCAACCAATTTATATTTAACTATTTAGCCCTTCTTCTTCCAAATCTTCTTAAACGTAATCTACCCTGTTTTCTCTTCTTTCTTACATCAATAGGTGAGTGTGTTTCCATCAACTTCTTTGTTTCCTCCACCACTGCTTCTACCTCTGCCATATTCTTCTTAACTTCTTCCAA
The DNA here is from genome assembly GCA_022600215.1 of bacterium. GTDB lineage: Bacteria > Chlamydiota > Chlamydiia > Chlamydiales > 2-12-FULL-49-11 > JAJACQ01. The sequence continues at coordinate 9,859 of JAHZKV010000032.1, read as the reverse complement.
AGAAGCTATTTGCTCTTTATTTTTTTCTACTGCCTCTAAAAGCATCTCTGGCGGGATCTTGCTTTTCTTATGATACACAGCAGTAAGCTCCTCAACCGCCTTTTGAAGCATGTCCATCTTTACAATAGCAGAAAACTTCTCTCCTGCATCACCGCTCTTTAGGACCTCATTAAAGTCTTTGTAGACTTGCTGAAAATCAGCAAGGAACTCTTTTGGGTCTATTTTTTCTTCTCTTTCTTCCATACCCCTGATCAGATAAATCTTTCTAATTAACTTCAATAAAAAACTTCCCACAAATAAATTTTTCGGTAGACTTAAGGTTATGAAAGATGAATTCCAAAAAATTATCGACCTATTCTCCTTAGAATCAGAAGAAAAAGAGAAAAAGCTCGAAGAAATTTTTCGCCTCTCGATGAACTTTATCGAAAAGTATAAGTATATACAGCATGAAGGAACCGATAGAGAAAAGGAGGATATCTCCAAAAAACTAGCCATTTTAAAAGAGAAAATCTCCATTGAAACAAAATCTTCGGAAACAGAACTTGGCCTTTCTAAGCAAGAAATAGAGGAGCTCTCTGCAGATAAAAGCAACTTCTCCGAGGAACAATGGAAATTACTACAGCAAACTAAAAAAAATATCCAAGAAGAAAAAGAAACGCTCCATAAGCAAAAAAAAGAAGCCATAAAAGAAAACCTCTCCTCTACCAAAAAAACCAAAAATAAATCCCGTCGAGGAAGATCTAAGTGGCTTAAGTCATGAGATAAAATATGTTAGACAATTTAATAAGCGATTTAGAAAAATTTATGGGAGTTTCTTTAATCCAAGAAGAAACAAAGGAGGGAATCTCCTACTCCCTAACATTAGAAGACGGCAAAGAAATCATTCTCGCGGAAAAAGATACCACCATCTTCTTATTTACTAAGCTTTGTCACTTTACAGAAACCTCTATCCCCTCCCCTGAGGATTTTTATATGTTTGCAGGAAAAGCAAACCACCCTTTTGTAGCAGGGGATGTCACCATTTCTCTTTCCCCCGATGAGAAGTTCTTGACACTCACTATGCTCATCGATTATGAGGTGAATTACAAGATGTTTTTAGATCTCTTAGAGGATTTTGCTAATGCAGTTTCTTACTGGGAAAAAGAACTGAAAACAAAACTCGAGGTAGACAAGTAATTAGAAAAGCATTACTATCTTCCACTGAATGAGTTTTGTTATAAGTTTTCTCTAGTAAAAAATGGTTTTATTAAGAGAAAGATGAAAAAACATTAAGAACTTGTATAGATGGGGGAAAATGACAGGCTATCTAATTTGTGAGGATGGACCTCTTTCAGAGTGGATATTCACGTTTGAGGAAGATGATACCTTCGCCATTGGACGTGATGGCGATGTATGTAATTTTGTAATCGAAGATCCCATGGTTTCTCGCAAACACCTTTCCATTACCAAGGAAGGAGAAACCTTTTTCATTCAAAATGAAAGCGCTACCAATCCAGCTTTACTAAACGACGAAGAAATAGAGAATAAAAATCCTCTTAACGAAGGTGACCTTGTTCAAATAGGGAATAATGTTTTCCGCTTTACCACAAAAGCCCCACAAAGCGACGAAGAAGAAGCACAAAAAACTCAAAAAACAAACACCCCTAAAGAAGAGGAAGCGACGCTCACCCTTGGAAGATTTCCCAGCTCCACAGCCTCGGAAACAAACTGGCTAATAAAAGTAGTCAATGGAGCCAGCGCTGGAAGTTCTTTTGCCCTACACAAAGGCGAAAGTTATGTGATTGGTACCGATGGAGAAACCTCTGATATTCTCCTACATGATCTAAGCATCTCCAAAAATCATGCACGCATCACTCTTTCAGAAAATGGCGAGGCCTCTATTGTCGATTTACAGAGTAAAAATGGCGTCTATGTAGAAGGAAAAAAAATAGAAAATGATCGATTACTAAAACCAGAAGACTTGATCATCCTTGGAACCACCTCCCTTGTATTTATCGATATGAACCAAACAAGAGAGACAATCTATTCCCCTACCGCAGAAATTTCTCTCCATCCAGAAAAATCGATCTTTGCAGGAGAAGAGGAGGAAGAAAAGGAAGAGAATTGGAAAGAGACCTTTATTCCTACTAAGCACCTTGCGATCGCATCCGTATTTTCCGTATTCATATGTGTCGGGATCATCTCCATGCTCTCTTTATTTCGAAGCACCACCGTAGAGATGCCAAAAATTGACGAGACAGCAAATATAGCAACTGCTCTCTCTCATTTTCAAGACATTGAGTTTAACTACAACAAAGACACCGCAACTTTATTCCTAACAGGACATGTTCTTACCGATGTAAACTATAATGAGCTCTTATATCGCCTTAAAACCATTCCATACATCCGAAAAACAGATGATAATGTAGTGATTGATGAGCTTGTCTCTGAAAATATGAATGCGTTAATTCTAAAAAATCCTCGTTGGAACTCTATCTTAATGATTTCAAAAGAACCAGGGAAGTATTTGCTAACTGGGTATATTGAAGCAGAGAAAGATAAAGCAGAGCTCATCGATTTTGTGAATAAGTACTTCAACTATTTAAACCGCCTGGACAATCAAGTAGTGGTAATTGATACTTTAGACACTCATATTAAAACACTTTTGATTGAAAATGGATTTGCCAATGTGATGATGGAACAAAATATGGGGCAAATTGTCCTTGCTGGAAGAGCGCATATCACCCAAAAAGAAGTCTACGATCAAGTACTTACAGAAATAAACAACATCCACGGCGTGCGATCTGTGCAAAATTTTGTGATTTTTACGACGCAAAATACGGCAGCTATTAACATCACTGATAAATATAAAGTAACTGGTTCTTCCAAATATGGGAATAACAGCCAATTTGTGCTCATCGGTGGAAAAATATTAGGTGTTGATGATACGCTAGATGGAATGACCATCACCAAAATAAATGATAAAGAAATACTCCTGAAAAAAGATGGTATAAAATATACAATTGACTTCAATAACTAAAAATTGCTAGTCATTAAGGTAAGAAGTAAGAAAGAGGTAGAAAAATATGTTTGGATTCAATAAAAAAGGGAAGGAAAAAGAACCTAAAGCCTTCTTTGAGTTTCCTTTAGAACAAGATATTCAAAATCCTGAAAAGCTCAAAGTAATGATGGATTCTGCAGAAAAACAGATTCTAATTTTGAAAAAAGCCATTCAAGAAGGAGCAAAACCAGAAGAATACGAAAAACTCGGAACTCTTCTTCATGGATATTCTGCTCTAATGAAAATTTTTAGCAAAGCCCCAAAGAAAAACAAATAAAAAGGACTAAACTTATGACAGATTTCGGAACCATCACTTTTACTACTTTGGTAACCAAGTACATCCACCTCCAAAAGCAGGTGATGTCCATGGTACGTAAAGTAGCATCAAGAATTTCTTCGGCTACACCAGGTAAATTCTTATTACTTCAGTTTGCTATGTCTCAAGTAACACAAATTGGATCCTCCATTTCCAACTTGCTGGCACAGGTAAACTCTGTAATTAACAAAGCAATACAAAACCAAAGAACGCAATAGGTATAAACTATGGAAAATCAAACTTTTGCAAAATGTGATAAAGACTACTTCATGATGTTAGAAGCAGGATTTGTAGCGGTAAATGACGCTGATGAAGATTCTGCGCTAAAGCTCTTTATGGCAGCTCAAGTACTTCGTCCTAACAACGTCTTTTACAAGATAGGGTATGGCTATATGCACCTTTGTAAGCTCGAGCTTAAGCAAGCAGAAGAGATGTTTTCTTCCGTGCTAGAAACAGAGCCAGGCAATGAAATGGCCCACTCTTTTTTAGCGATCACCAAAAGCATGATGCCAGGAAAAACCTCTGAAGGGGAAAAAATGCTCTCAAAGATTGCAAAAGACTCTGGTGATGCAGATATCAAAGAGCTGGTAACTCGTTCTCAAGATTTTATCGATAATTTTGTGAAAAAGAGCGCTTCCTCCCCAATGGATATTGCAAAGCCAAAAAAGAAAAAAGACTAACCCTCTGAAATATAAAAAGGACCTATGACATCTCCAACGACTCCAGACCCTGACAAGCTAGACCCCTTATCAGGAAGAGGGCAATCCTCTCCTTCTGATGATATGCCCGATCAAAATGCTTTCAAAGGTCACATGGAAGATAAGGAAGCAAATCCTTTACAGCAACAAGCAAAAGGTCCCTCCCCAATTGACCTTGCAAACCAGCAAAAAATGTCCCCCTCTGCCCCACCAACTATGGATAAAATCCATCAGCAGATGACCTCTGTGAGTGGTTCCCTGGGAGATATTAAAAATAAGCTGCAAAACAAAAATCTCAAGTTAAAAAACTCTGATAAGTACCTAGTACGTAAAAAATTAGGTAATGCAAACGAGCATATCAAAGCCGCTGCAAAAAAAACAGGGGCAGATACAGGTGATTTTGAGAAAAAGCTAAATCAATCCAAAAATCCTATCGCAAGATTTCTATCCATGGTGTCTGATGGTCAGCATCAAATGGTACAAGCAGCAGATTCTATCAAAAAACTCAATGCCAATGGAAAAAAGATGCAGCCAGGAGATCTTCTACTGGTCCAAATCAAATTAAACAAAGCGCAACAAGAGCTGAACTACACCTCCGTAATCCTTGGAAATGCGACCTCCATGATCAAAACCCTCTTCAATATTCAAATCTAGTAGGAGGATACGATGGATGATGACGATAATGACTTTTCGATCAATGTCTCCTTCGACGAGGTAGAAGAGCGCCTATCAGATGTAGAACTTACCACCGTTCACGGCCGTATCACTGAAGTTGTAGGGATGTTGATCCGTGCTATTGTTCCAAATGTAAAGATGGGCGAGATCTGCATGGTCAAAAGAGAAGGTGCACCGCTCCTTGCTGAAGTAGTAGGATTTACTAAAGATGAGTCGTTCCTCTCTCCCCTTGGAGAGATGACAGGGGTATCCACCTCCTCAGAGGTAGTGCCACTTGGTGCAAAGCTCAATATTAAAGTGGGCGAAGGGCTGCTGGGCCGTGTATTAAATGGCCTAGGAGAACCTCTTGATGAAGAAGAAAAGGGCCCTCTTGATCTTACCGAAACCTATCCCGTGATCAACTCCCCTCCTGATCCACTACAAAGAAAGATCATTGATAAACCTCTTTCTACTGGAATTCGCGCTATCGATGGAGTGCTCACTTGCGGAGAAGGGCAGCGTGTAGGAATTTTTGCGGCAGCAGGAGGAGGTAAATCTACCCTCCTTGGTATGCTTGCTCGCTATGCCAAGGCTGATGTAAATGTAATCACATTAATTGGAGAGCGGGGACGTGAGGTACGCGAATTTATCAAGAATGATTTAGGAGAAGAAGGGATCAAGCGATCTGTCCTGGTTATCTCTACCTCAGATCAATCCCCTCAACTGCGTTTAAATGCTGCCTATGTAGGAACTGCCATAGCCGAATATTTCCGCGATCAAGGGAAAAAAGTGATCTTGATGATGGATTCTGTAACCCGTTTTGCAAGAGCGCTACGAGAAGTAGGGCTTGCCGCAGGGGAACCTCCTGCACGTGCAGGATTTACTCCTTCGGTATTTGCAACGCTACCAAAACTCTTAGAAAGATCTGGAAATTCCAATAAAGGCTCTATCACCGCTTTTTATACCGTGCTAGTAGCGGGAGATGACATGAATGAGCCAGTATCTGATGAGGTACGATCCATTTTAGATGGGCATATCATCCTATCTGCTGAGCTGGCACGTCAATATCACTATCCAGCAATCGATATCTTAGCCAGCGTCTCTCGTATTATTGGTCATATCATTACCAAAGAACAACTTCAAGTAGTAGGAAAAGTACGAGAAGTGCTCGCCAACTACAAAAAAAATGAACTTCTCATCCGCATTGGGGAATACAAACCAGGCTCTGACAAAGCAGCCGACCACGCCATCAAGTACATCGATAAGGTAAACCGATTCTTAAAACAAGGAGTCAAAGAAGATTCCTCCATGGAAGAAACCTTAAATCAACTGATGGCGCTATTCACATGAAGAAAAGAAAATACCCCCTTTCTCAAATTGAAGAGATCAAAAAGCGTCGCCTAGAAGAGGCAGAAAAAGTGCTCAAGGAAAAACGAGAAGCCCTTACCCAGGCAGAGAAAGATTTAGAGGAAAAAAGAAAAGCCTTAAACGCCACTCAAGAGCTCAAGCTGGAAATGATCGAAAAGTATTACGAAGAGATCAAGCAAGGGACTACCTCGCTTATGATGGAGCGTCATGATAGTTATATCCGAGAGGTAATCAACGTAAAACTTGCGGAAGAAAAGAAAAAAGTAGATGATCAAAAAAAAGTAGTAAAAGAAGCTCAGGCAGAACTGGAAAAAGCACGACAAAATCGTATTAAAAAGAACCAAGAGCTAGAAAAAATACACCTCCACAAAGAAGAGTGGAAAAAAGAGGTACGAAAAGAAATTACCATTGAAGAGGCAGGCGTTTCTGATGAACTTGGCACCGCCATGCACTCAAGAAAAATGAAAAAGAGGAAGTGATGGGAGAAGTGAGAAATATTGACTCTGCACCAGATCCAAGGAAAAAAGCAGGCGAAGGGGACGCTGTTAACCCTGATAAATTCCAAAAAGCACTTAGAGTAGAAAAAGCAGACGAGACAGATAAAAGAGAAAAACGAAATCGCCCAAAAAAAGAAGAAGAGTTAGAAGATGAGCAAGATGAGGTAGGTGCATCTATTCCCGTACCAAATGGATTGTTCAAAGAATACATGTCTGAGGAAGAAAAAAAAGCCTCAGCCCTTGATGGTGGGAAGGGCTCTTCTGTTCGTTTTGTTTCGGATGGAAAAGAAGGGAGCAGCAGCGCAAGTTCCAAGGGAGTTGGATATATACCGGAAATAGAAGAGGAGGCATCCTCCCCCTCTATCTCCATAGAAACAAATGAAAATGTATCTTCTAAAGCAAATTTTGCAGAAGATGATAGCAGTACCACTCCTAGTAACCTTGGAGAGAATACCCCCCCTCCCCCAAGTGCACCAGCGCAAAGTGCCAACGCCCCAGAAGGGGGATATTCTGAAGAGATTAATGCCCCTCCAACAGAGGATACCCAAAATACAGATCAAGCCAGCGGCCAACCTTCTTCTGACAAAACTCAAAAGAAAAAGAAATCCAAAAAAGCAGATCATACAGGAAAAAAAGAAAAAACAGATCATACCACTAAAAAAGAGTCGGTAAAAAAAGGCAAAGAAGCTACCAAGAAAGAGGGAAAAGAACCAACCGCAAAGAAAACTCCATCCACCAAATCAGAGAGTAAACAAACTCCCCCTACTAAAGATACCCCAGTAAAAGAGGTACGGGAAGAAAAAGCACACCACACCTCTACCAAAGGAAAAGTGGAGCAGAAAAAAGCAGAAAAAAGCGCTGATAAAGACGATCCCACTATCTCTGGCCCTAAAGAGATAGAGGAACAAAAAAGTGATCATCAAGACCATGAGCAAGGGAATGAGGAAGAAGTAGTAGCAAATGCAGATACCGTAATGGCATCTCCCACAGGCGTTGCGGCTTTACAAATGTCCCCTTTTGCAAACATACCAAAAGATGTCTTCACTTTATTTGAAAAAATGGTAGGGATGATGCAGGTATCTAAGGACAATGGAAAATCCATTACTACTGTAAAACTCAATATGCCAAATTCGGTGTTTGATAAATGTGAACTAGTGCTCGAACATTATGATACTGCACCAAACAACTATACCGTACAATTTTTAGGAAATCCACAAGCAGTGGAGCGCTTTTCTAGCAATCTCCCTGCACTAAATAATGCAATAGCAGAAAGCAAGCTCACCTTCTCCATCCACCTCCCTCCCCCAAAGCTCTTGAAAACCTACGCCTCCCCTGTCTCCTCCTTAGAAAAAGAAAAGGGCGATAAAGACGAAGAAAATGATAGAGAAGAAAAACAGAGATAGCTATAATTAGCGCCTTATGGCTACCAATAATACACCTATAGATAAAAAGCTCTTCACTAAATTAAAAGAAGATATAAAAAAAAACAGAGAGAGGCCAAGGAAAAAATTTCCCAAGGTCACTCTTGATGCAGAGCTTCCTCCCAAAAAAGGGAAGAAGAATGGGCTAGAAAATGAATATGGCGTAACGGCTCCACCCCCTTTTTCCCTCACCGTCTCCTACGAAGTGATAGAAAAAGCTTTGGGAGCGCAGTCTCCGACAGTCCAACAAATAGCGATGCCCATTGTGTCTCATATCAAATTAATGAAAGATAGAGGAATTACCAAAACCCACTTTCTTATTGAGTCCAAAACATTTGGCGAAATTGAAGTTTCTCTCACTATGTATGACACGGCCCCCCACTCTTTCCATCTCCAAATGTATGGCGCTAAAAAATTACAAGAAATTTCCATGCAACAACAAAGTATCCTAAAGCATAATATTGAATCTAATGTTCCAAAAATAGTGCTCCATATGGCTCCTCCCCTCCTTCGAAAAAGAGATCGTTTCACCTCCCCTTCAAAGAAAAAGATTGCGCAAAGCAAGACGCCTTTATATAGTAAGGTGGATGGGAGTACACAATTATGACCACTAGTTGGATTGAAAAAGCCATTCCAGAAATCTTTGACACCCTCTCTGTAAAAGAGATGGGATCTGTTCCAGCCTTCCCTATGGACAGGGTTATTGACAACCTCAAAGGGGCATTGAATGTAGATAACCTCTCTATCTCCATTGAAAAAATGGATTTTGTAGAGGGAAATACCTTTTTTAAAGGTCTCTCTAAAAAAACACTTTCTACTACCCTATCTCTTTTTCCCATTGATGGGAATTGTTTCCTAGTAATAGGTCTAGATGATGCAAAGAGTCTTGTTTCTACTGTGGAAGAAGAAAGCGCAGGAAGCACAAAGATGATGCTGGAAAATGAATCTGTAGTGAAAGGGATATATACCTATTTTGTTACAGAAGTAATTGATAGCATCATGCAGACAAAAGCATATGGCAATCTAACCATGAAAATTAGCGACACTCCCTTTAGGGAACTCTCCGCTTTTTGCATAGACCTCCTCTTCCATATTGAAAATCTCTCTATCCCTGTAAAACTTCTTTTTCCCAAAGATTCCTACAAAAAAATTCAAGATCACTTTGCTTTTATCCCACCTACGCTAGAAAATTTAGAAAACATTCCAAATATAAGAGTACCCATCACCATCCGTAATGGCTCTGCCACCTTATCCAGAGATGAGTTAGAAGACTTAGAAGAAGGAGATTTTGTGATTTTACACAACTCTTTCTACAAACCTTCTGAGAAAAAAGGTTCCTTCCAAATGCTGATTGGAAATCACCCTATTTTTCAAGCAAAGATCCAAAAAGATGGGATGAAAATCCTAGACTACTTATATTTTTACGACGAGGAAGCCATGGACGAAAATAGCGAAAATAACCCATTTGAAGAAGTTGACAAAAGCCCTCTTCCTGATGATAATGAAATTGACGGGGATCTTTTAGAAGAAGATATCTTAGAAGAAGAGCTAGAAAATGATGCGCTTCTCTCTCCTGAAAAAACCGATCTCTCTGGCATAAACCTTACCATGAACATGGAAATAGCTCGCTTCTCCCTCACCCTAGAAGAGCTAAAAAAACTCTCTCCAGGCCATAAACTCCCTGTTCCTATCAATCCAAAACAGGTGAATCTTGTGATCTCTGGTAAATCCATTGGTACAGGAGAAATAATAGAAATTGGAGACACCATTGGTGTAAAAATCACCAAATTATATTAAAGAAGCTGAAATTTTACCAAAAAAAGCCCTTATCAAAGGTTCTTTAAGCTTATGGATCACTTAGACCT
>JAHZKV010000031.1 GCA_022600215.1 bacterium | reverse complement strand
GTGTAATCAAAAGAATAATAACAATTATTTTAATTTTCTTCGGTTTTGAGGATTTGGACAAAGGCGGATTGTGGGATGGCCACTTTACCAAATTTCTTCATTTTGGCTTTTCCTTTTTTCTGCTTTTCAAGGAGTTTTCGCTTACGGGTGATGTCTCCACCGTAACATTTTGCGGTTACGTTTTTGGACATGGCAGAAATAGTTTCGCGGGCGATAATTTTCCCGCCAATAGCGGCTTGGATAGGCACTTTGAATTGCTGTTTTGGGAGGATTTCTTTGAGCCTTTTACAAAGCTGTCTCCCTTTTGCTTCTGCTTTACTGGCATGGACAAGGGTGGAGAAGGCATCGACTGGCTCTTCATTGATACGAATTTCTAGTTTGATAATTTTTGAGGGCTCATAGCCTGATTGCTCATAGTCGAAGGAGGCGTAACCTTGAGTGATAGATTTGAGTCTATCGTTAAAGTCTACAATTACTTCGTTGAGGGGAAGTTTGATATGGAGGAAGACGCGTCCTCCTTCAATTGTTTCCATATCTGCTAGTTCTCCGCGCTTTTCATTGACAAGGTTCATCACTCCGCCCATATAATCAGCTGGAACGAGAATGTTGCAAAGAACCCATGGTTCTGCGGTAGAGGTTACGATGGTAGGATCTGGAAAGTGAGAAGGGTTGTCAACGGTATCTTCTTCACCATTGCTTTTGGTGATTTTGTATTGCACACTTGGAGCGGTGGTGATCACATCGATATTGAATTCACGAGAAATTCTTTCAAAGACAATTTCCAGGTGTAAAAGGCCTAAAAATCCGCATCGGAAGCCCATGCCAAGCACTTGAGAATTTTCTTGCTCTACAAAAAGTGCGGAGTCGTTAAGGCGAAGTTTTGCTAAGGCATCGGCAAGCCCTTCATAGTCGCAGGACTCTACAGGATAGACGCCAGCATATACAACTGGATTAATCTCTTTAAAGCCTGGAAGGGGAGTCTCTTCATGCTCTTTTTGGATGGTCATCGTATCACCAACTTTTACATCAGATGGTTTTTTGATGTTAGCTAAGATGTAGCCCACTTCACCTTCTTGCAAAATGTTAGTAGGAGTTTCTTTTGGGTTGAAAATTCCTACTTCTAAAATCTCAAAGGTTTTTCCTGTTGCGATGAACTTAATAATATCGCCTTTTTTTAGGGAGCCTGAGACAACGCGCACATAAGTATATACACCTCTATAGATGTCATAATGGGAATCAAAAACGAGTGCTTTAGTATTTTTTTCGGTGCTAGCAGTGGGGGCGGGAAGTGCATAGACTATCTCTTCTAAGATATCTTCAATCCCTTGTCCTGTTTTAGCAGATGCTAAAATAGCATTGCTTGCATCGATGCCAAGCATCTCTTTGATCTGCGCTTTTACCGCTTCTGGATCTGCTGCTGGAAGATCTACTTTATTTAGGATGGTAATAATTTCAAGACCGCGCTGCTTGGCTAAGTTCATATTGGCAACGGTTTGCGCTTGTACACCTTGCGCAGCATCGACAATTAAAAGAGCGCCTTCGCAGGCAGCAAGTGATCTAGATACCTCATAAGAAAAGTCTACATGGCCAGGAGTGTCAATAAAATTCATTTGATAGGTATTTCCATCAGAACACTTGTAGGTCATCGTCACAGGGTGTGCTTTGATAGTGATGCCACGCTCGCGCTCAAGATCCATATCATCAAGAAGCTGTTGCTTGATATCCCGCTTTTCTACTGTGCTAGTAATTTCTAGAAGTCTATCTGAAATGGTGGATTTTCCATGATCAATGTGCGCAATAATGGAAAAGTTTCTTATTTTGTCAGTCTTATCTTTATCGTCCATAGTGAATTAGTATAGTGTTTATTTATCATAAAAGCAAGTGCAATGATGGGGTAGAAAGAGCTCTGCGGAAGCTTTAGTGTAAAAAAAAAGAGAGTTACCGAAGTAACTCTCTTTTTTTTTCTGTTTGCAGTTAAAGACTAGCTTGCTGGTGCAGGCTCTTCTTTGGTAGCATTTGCAGGTTCTGCTTCGGCAGGAGCATCTTTTGTCTCCTTTGCTTCTGCAGCTTCTTTTGCATCGTGCTCTGTCATAGCTTTTTTGAATAGCTTATCAAGAGAGAATGCAGAGAAGATCCACATACCGATCATCGCTAGGATAAGTACGCATACATATGGTGCCATAGCAGCAACACTACCTAGGGTGACAATTAGGAATGACTGGATTAATGCTCCACCAGATTTACCCATTCTTGCGCCAACTACATCAATAGCTGCCTTACCTTTCACTTTACTTTCTTGGTCAAGTGGTATGTAAGTCATCTCTTTGGTTGGATCAAATAAGGAGTATTTTGCAGATTTACTCAATATGTTTTGGATCATACCAAATACTACTGCTAGCATCAGAGGGGAAGTCCCAAGTACTGCAACAAGTCCAGTTAGTTGGTCACTAAACAGCATGAATGCGAAGAATAGTCCACCTGTGATTAAAACCATTACAGGGGTAATCAGAGCGGAAAATCTCCATCCCATTTTTCTAATACTGTTTCCACCTACGAATAGGATCATAAACATGGTTACAACTCCAGTGATCATGGAGAATCTACCCATAAAAGCACTATAGTCATTTTCTAGAGGATAAGCAAGTTTCAGCTGGCTCTTCCATGTTACTTCGATCATATTGATACACATTCCATATGATAGAACTAAGATAGCAACAAGAGCTAGGTATTTAGACTTCATTAAGAACTTAAGGCTGTCTTTGATACCAAGTTTTGGCTTGCTCTTCTTCATTTTCTTTTGAGCATTTTGATCATAAAAACGAGGATCAGTCATCACGTTTTTTTGCATCCAATTAAATGTTGCTAAAATGATGATTCCTGATAGGGTTAGTGCTCCCATTAACCAGTATAAAGATACTTGCCATTTGTCCATTGCTAGACCAATAGCTCTTGCCGGTCTGGAAGCCCAAATGATAAAGGATCCAGCAAAAATTAGGGATAGGTTTGCACCTAGGCCAAATAATGCATAGAATCTTTTTGACTCAGATACCTTTGTGATATCGTTAGCAAAGCCCCAAAATAGTAGAGATAGGCAAACACTGCCCCATAGCTCAGCCATGATGTAGAATATGGAGAACGTCCAGTATCTAAGCATGGAAATTAACCCAGCCATACCTGCAGGGAGGGAAGCTTGTAGTCGATCACAAAATTCTGTTGGGTGCAAAGCTTCTCTGTTAGGGAAAAGTATAAATGCGAAAACAACAAAGAAAATTAGGAACGGACTCAAAGAAGCATAAAATAAATTTTTCTTTGAAAGAACGTTACTCAATTTTGAGTACATTAACATAAAGATAATAGCTGCAGGTAGTACTCCCCAAAGTTTTAGGAAGGTAATAGCCTCTGCTCCACCTGATGTAACAACTAGAGTGTCTTTGGTGTCTCTTAAGATAGTGTAGTTAAAAGCGATACAGAAGAAAAGTATCAGCATTGGTACAAATTTCTTCAATTCGAAGTTGTGAATCGGCCACAGGAAAGATCGGAGCTTTCCAAACGCTGGCTTATCGTTGGTTTGGGTGTTATTTGACATGTTTTTCCTTTTTGATAATTTATCTTTTTCTCACCTTCAATGGTAAGCAGTATAGGATTAATATTCAAGGGTAAAAAGGGCATTTTTAGTGGAAATAAAGGCCTTTTTTACCCTTTTATTGTTAAGAATTTTCTAGATCTGAGAGACTAAACTCTTCATCTTCAGTGCCTTGCAGGTAGCCGAAGCTTTCTGCAGACTCTTTATAAGCAAACCAAAGTTCCTCATCCACAATACCTTGGCGGATGGAAGAAATCAAATTTCTTTTAGCAGTTGCTAAAGAAGTCTTAGGACTCAGTAGTGAAATCATTTCTTTATCATCGGTTTGTTTTGCGATGTTAAGTAATCTTTCTAATTGGATGCGAGTAAAGGTCATTTGATCTTTTCTCTTTTTGGAGCCACGTGCTGCACGTTGTTTTGGAGCAACGGCATTTGGAGCGTCTTTTTCTATAATAAATTGTTTAATCAATGATCCAAGCTCAAATGGCTGCTTGAGCTTCATTTTTCTTAAAGTAAAGTGGTGCATATAGCCACCTGATGACATAGGTAAATATTTACATAGGTCATTCTCTTTTTCTCCGCCTACTTTTTCAATAGCTGCGGTAATTACGTCTTCAATCTCTTCTAAAGATTTTGCTGGTTTGTTTTTTTCACTCATGTTTTTAGTCCTTTTAGTTTAAAAAAATGTAGTTTGATAAAAAGAATCTACTATTGTTTAAATAATAACAAGTTTTTTCTCGTTTTATTCTTCTAACAATAAAAAATATCTTTTTGGTATACTGTATAGTTCTAATGGAACAAGGATCTTACAGTTGAATAAAAATTTAATTTATACCTCCTTTTTTTTGCTAGGAATTATTGCAGTTTCCTTCTTTTTTCCGGTGGTACAGGCGATAGAAAATGGTAAGCAAAATGTGATGTCTACCACCGTAGTAATTGATTCGGTAGTGAAAGAGATCGTGGGAGATAAAATAAATACTTCTGTTTTGATAGAAGGGGAAGCAGACCCTCATTCGTATCAGATGCGCAAAGGGGATAGGGAAAAAATTTATGCAGCAGATTTGATTTTTGCCAATGGATTGTCTTTAGAGCACAGCCCATCATTGTACTATCATTTAGAGCAAGAGCGAGCTGTTTTTTTAGGCGATGTGTTACTTCAAGAAAGGCCAGAGTGGATCATTTCAAACAATGGAGAAATCGATCCGCACATGTGGATGGATTTACAAATTATGCAAAAAGTTGCTGCTATGATTTGTGAAAAAGTTTCCAAGTTAGATCCGGTAAATAAAGAGTTCTACGAAAAAAATTGTACGCTTTTGGAACAGAAAATGGAAGAGTTAGATACAAAAATTATGGGTATGATGGAATCTATTCCTGATAGTAAGCGCTATTTGGTATCTTCTCATGATGCCTTTATGTATTTCATTCGAAGGTATTTTCCTTCGTCTACTGGAGAGCGTTTGTTTTCCATGCAAGGGATCTCTACCGAGTCGGAAATTTCGCTAAAAAGGATACGCCAAGTGATTAACTACATCAAAGATCATGGCATTACCACGATTTTTTTCGAGTCAAATTTACCAAAAGATTGTATCTTAAAAGTATTAGAGATTTGTTCCTCATTTGGAATGGAAGTAAAGATTAGTGAAGATCCACTTTATGGAGATACTCTTGGTGGGATGACCTATTTAGAAATGATGGAGCATGATGCCAAGGTGATAGTGGAAAATTTAAGAGGAGAGAGATGAGTAAAGAGGAGATAGTAGTAGATTCTTTGACGGTGCATTATGATAGCTTAGCTGCACTCATTGATGTGAATGTTTCTATCAAAAAAGGACTCATGACAGCAATTATTGGACCAAACGGAGCTGGGAAAAGTAGCTTTATCAAAGCGATGCTTGGTTTGATCAAAAAAACCTCTGGAAAAATTTCTTTTTTTGGAAAAACTTTTGAAGAGATCAAAAGTAAGATTGCCTATGTTGCGCAAACAAAAGATGTCGATTGGAATTTTCCTATCACGGTAAAAGAAGTGATCATGATGGGCTCTTATGCTCGCTCCGGTTTTTTTAAGAGTTATAGTAAAAAGGACCTTACCAGATGTCACAATTTGTTAATTAAGTTTGGTTTGTTAGATAAAAAGAATTGTTTGATTTCAGAGCTCTCTGGGGGACAGCGCCAGCGCTTGTTTATCGCGCGTGCTTATATGCAAGATGCGGAGATTTATATTTTTGATGAGCCAATGGCATTTGTAGATTTTACCACTTCAGAGATGATTATTGATAGCATGAAAGAGCTAAAAGCACTTGGAAAGACGGTGATTTGTATTCACCATGATCTTGATGAGGTGAAAAAGGAATTTGATGAGGCAATCTTGCTATCTCACTATTTGATTGCAAGTGGGGAGACAAGAAAAGTGCTTTCGAAGAAAAATCTAGTGAAAGCCTATCGTTCTACCGATACTATTTTAACAGAGGCTTTTATCTTGTCTAGAGAGAAGGAGAGCGGCTCTGTATGAGGGAAATGT
Organism: bacterium; assembly: GCA_022600215.1. GTDB lineage: Bacteria > Chlamydiota > Chlamydiia > Chlamydiales > 2-12-FULL-49-11 > JAJACQ01. The sequence continues at coordinate 5,161 of JAHZKV010000031.1, read as the reverse complement.
GGCTTGATTTACATGCAATATTTATGGATCCTACTTTTTCCATCTCTTTGCTAGGCTCTGCTCTTGCTTGTATTTCTTTATCTTTGATTGGGGTGATTTATTCGCTTCGAAGAAGTGCTCTTGTGGGGGAAGTCATTGCTCATAGTGCATTTCCTGGATTGATCCTTGGTGGATTTGTGGGAGTGTATTTTAATATTACAGGAGAGCCTCTCTCTTTTTTGTTTTTGCTTGGAGCAATAGTTACCGCGCACCTTTCCATGAAAAAGCTCGCCTATTTACAAAAGCGTTTTCATAGAAGTGCTGATTCGGCGTTGATGATGTCTATCTCTTCTTTTTTAGGGATAGGTATTTTACTTGCATCCATCATGCAGACATTGAGTCCTGTAGTATACAAGGATATCGTTATCTTTTTGTATGGAAGGGTGGCTACGATGCTTTTTGCCCATGTAGTCTTGTATTCCTTGGTAATGAGTACACTTTTGCTATTTATTCTTTCTTGCCATCGAAGGATCAAGGTTTTTGAGTTTGATAAAATCTATGCAACGTCTCTTGGGATTGGCAAGTGGCTTGATAAGTTTATTTTGTTTATCACCTTAGTAGTGGTGATCATCGCCCTTAGAAGTTGTGGGATTTTGCTTCTTTCGGGAATGATGACTACGCCAGCAATAGCGGCTAGATGGTGGGTAAAAAGAGTTTCTTCGATGTTTGTTTTAGCGGCTATATTTGGAGGTTTTTCTGCGGTAATGGGAAGTTATCTTTCCCTTTATATTGGAGGGGAGGGGGTGATTTTACCTACTGGACCTGTAATTACAGTAGTATCAGCAACCATTACTATTTTTTCTATTTTGTTTGGACCAAGGGGTGGGGTAGTGCTTTGTGCTATCCGAAGATTTGTTTTTGCTATTCGTTGCCGCGAAGAAAATTTGTTGAAATCCCTTTATAAGAAGGGCGAGGCGATGAGCTTTTCTGATATGAAGCATTTTTTACATGTTTCTTGGCCTACTTTTTTCTTGGTAGTATTGCGATTGAGAAAGAAGGTAGAGCTCTCTGGGAGTTACTTTCTTCAGTTAAATGAGCGAGGAAAAGCTCGTGCAGCGCGTATTATTCGTCTGCATCGACTATGGGAGGTATACCTTTATGAGGTTGGCTTTACGAAAAGTCGTGTCCATGTATTTGCCGAGGAAATTGAGCATGTCCTTACGGAAGAGATGGAAGAGATGCTCTTAAAAAGGTTAAATAATCCAACGCATTGTCCGCATAAGCAAAAAATTCCTGCAAAAAGTGAGGGGGTGTATGAGACATCTTAGTATTTCTTTTGATGAAGGGGTGCAGCTTATTTTGCTCCTTTGCTTTAGTATTTCTCTTTCTTTGGTAGGGACCTTTTTGTTTTTGAGAAAAAAATCGATGGTAGCTAATGCTATCTCGCATACGGTGTTGTTTGGGATAGCTTTGTTGTTTATTGTGATGAAGGCGGTCTCAGGAGAGACTCATTTTGGTTTACTCTCAATGAGGATAGGAGATTATGTATTGGTTTCGGTGATTACCACTTTTATCACTATTTTCTTGATCGAAGGATTGCGCCGTTATACCAAGCTCAATAATGATGCCAGCACTGCATTGGTTTTTTCTACCTTATTTTCTATTGGGGCAATTTTGATTACCATGTTTACTAAATCTGCTCATGTGGGAGTAGATATTATCATGGGAAATTTAGATTTGGTGCATATTAACGATTTCAAGATGGCGCTTATCGTGTTTGCTCTATGTGCTTCGTTTGTCTATTTATTCTTCCGTGATTTAGTGGTACTCTCTTTTGATGGGATGATTGTAAAGCTTTCGAACAAAAACGGTGTATTGATTCAAGCGGGATTTTTGTTTATCACTAGTTTGGTTATTAGTAGTGGTTTTCGCTGTGTAGGTATTGCTCCTGTGCTAGGTCTTATTATCATCCCACCAGTTACTGCATCTTTAATGACAAAAAGTGTGAAGGATTTGGTGATTTTTTGTGTAGTAACCAACGCTTTAGTTGGAGTCCTCTCTATTGTCCTCACCAAGTTTTTTTGGGTAGCTTATGGAGTAGGTCTTTCTACTTCAGGGATGCTTGTTACTCTTCATTTCTTATTGTTCTTAGGAGTTCTTATCAAAAAGAGGGTGGAGGTGAGCGCTTGAAAAGGCTTGCTATCCTTGGCTCCACAGGAGTGGTGGGAAGAAAAACCTTAGAAGTGGCAGCGGCATTTGAGCAAGAGTTAGAGGTGGTAGCTTTAGCGTGTAAAGAGCGCACCGATATTTTACAGGGGCAAATAGCAAAGTTTCATCCAAAGCTTGTTTATGTAGCAGATAAGGAGCGAGCAAAAGATGTAGGGGCAAAAGCCACCCTTTTGGAGATCGTGCAAGATGAGGAAGTGGACATTGTTGTATTTGCAATGGATGGGGTAGGAGCGCTGGAGGTAGCATTTTTAGCAGCATCGTCAAAAAAAGATATTGCCCTTGCGAATAAGGAGATACTTGTTTGTGCAGGAGAGGCCTTTGTAGAGCATTGCAAAAAGCAGGGAGTTTCCATTTTGCCTATTGATTCAGAGCATTGCGCCCTAGAAGAGGCGCTTTTAGGGGAAGATCAAAGTAAGGTAGAAAAATTAGTGCTTACCGCCTCAGGTGGTCCTTTTTTCCAAAAGGAAATGGAGCAAACGGTAGAGGCAGCCGTTATGCATCCAACGTATGCTTGTGGTCCAAAAGTAGCGATTAATTGTGCAACGATGATGAATAAAGGGATGGAATTAATAGAAGCACAGCATTTATTTGGCGTAGATCCTTCGATGCTCGATGTGGTAATTCATCCAGAAAGTGTGGTGCAAAGTATGGTCTCTTTCGTGGATGGGACGACTAAAGCAATTATCGCTCGCCCAGATTTGACTAGGTCTATTCAATATGCCCTTTTAGGAAGACGGGAGAGGTCGCAAAGAAAAAAATTGGATTTAACAGAGCTTTCTTCTCTTCATTTTTTTCCAAAACAGAAGAAATTTCGCCACCTAGAGCTTGCCATCGCTGCAATGGGAGAAGGGGGGAGTGCACCATCCTTTTTAAATGCAGCAAATGAAGTATTAGTTGAACGTTTTTACCATCGTGAGGTAAGCTTTACTGGTATAGGAGAAATATTAGAAGAGTTGATGAGCAAAGCTGCTATTTCTAAAGAAAATTCTTTAGAGGCAGTGCTTTTTGCAGATAAAGAGGCAAGAGCATTGGCATCAACTTACACACCAAGGTAGGATATGAGTTTATTAGGAATTATCATTGCAGTATTAGGATTAAGTTTCCTAATTTTTATTCATGAGCTAGGTCACTATGTGATGGCAAAAAGAGCAGGGATGAAAATTGAGGTATTTAGTATTGGAATGGGTAAGCCAATCATTTCCTGGAAGCAAAATGGGGTGAAATGGCAAATTTGTTACCTCTTATTTGGTGGGTATGTTCGAATAGCGGGAATGGAAGGTGAGAAGGGTAAAGAGCCCTATCAAATTAAAGGTGGATTTTATAGTAAAAAACCTGTGCAGCGTTTATTGGTTGCAGGAGCTGGTCCATTTGTAAATATTGTTTTTGCTTTCTTCTTATTTTTTATCGTCTATGCCTCTGGTGGGCAGATGAAACAATTTTCTGAGCATACCAATTTGATTGGAAGCTTAGATAAGGGATCAGCAATTGCGGAGCTGGGCATTACTCCTGGTGATAAAATTGTATCGGTAGATGGCAAGACCTATAAGAGCTTTAAAGACTTGTTACTTGCTGGGATGTTAAAGAATAAGCAGAACGTCAATGTAGTCTTTGAGAAGAAAAATAACGAAAGAGTAGAAGCGAGAGTTCCTTTGTATTCGCCTGATGAGGGATCGGTATTTTTTGCAGCACCTAGTGAGTGGAAAACAACAGGCGTACTCGGAGCGGCAAATTATGAGATTTTTAATGGATTTGAAGAGGGGCAGGAAGAGTTTGCTCCACTAAAAGGTGCAGGGCTGGTAAAAGGGGATAGAGTTGTCTATGTAGATGGAGAGACGATTTATTCTCGTGCAGACCTTGTGTCCGTTGTTTCTAAAGATATCGCTCTTGTGACGGTGCTTAGAGATGGGAAAAAGATACATGTACAAGTACCGAGGGTAGCCCTTGGCGATGTAAAGCTCTCTTCTGTGCAGAAAAATGATTTTATTGATACCAAAAGAGATATTGAGTTTGATGGAGCGCTATCTTCGCTTCATTTTATCCCTTACTTAGTGAGTGGTGCTCTTGATGTGGAAGAGGCTCTTCCTATGATAGAGGAAGAAAATAGGAGTCTTCCTGCTCCTTTGAAAAAGGGAGATAAGATTTTGGCAGTAGCGGGTCAAAAGGTTTCTTCTGCGAAAGATTTTTTCGAAGCTGTTTCTAAAAGAAGGTGCGTGATAATGGCAGCTGCAGAACAAGGAGAAAGACTTTCCTTTGAGCAGGCAGATAAAGCATTCGTGAGCGGACTTTTTGCAGATAGCATTGTAGAGATGGAAAATTCTTTTGGTGGGGAGCAAAAGGCTAGCTCATTGAAAATGTTTACAGCAGAGCCTATAAAATTTGGTGCCTTTTTGGAAAAGGCTAGCCCAGAAGCTATGGATCAAATCAAAACAAAGTATGGTAATGAAAAAGCAGCAAGCTTTATGGATAGAAATGTTTTGTTTGTTGGTTTGAAAATGAAGGACAAGCAGGTGGTGTATAATCCACCGCCACTTACCTGTGCTGGTGATATTATTGATGAGATGGCATTTAGTTTTAAGGGACTCTTTACTGGTTCCCTTAGTCCAAAACATATGTCTGGCCCTGTTGGCATGGTAAAGATCGTTCATGATGGGTCTAAGGGAAGTGTAGTGACAGGTCTGTATTGGCTTGGGCTTATTTCTTTAAACTTAGGATTGATGAACTTATTACCACTCCCTGTATTGGATGGTGGGCATATTTGTTTTACGGTCTATGAGATGGTTACTCGCAAGCGTATCAAAGCAAAAACAATGCAAAAGATGATGGTCCCTTTTGTCTTTTTATTAGTTGCCTTTTTTGCCTACGTGACAATTTATGATGTAATGAAAGTTTTTGGTTGATCCCAAAACAGAAGATCTGTATGTTCGAATTTATTTAATTGGTTCGAAAAGACATG
>JAHZKV010000030.1 GCA_022600215.1 bacterium | reverse complement strand
CCTTTTTAAGCAAAAGAAGCGCTTTATCAATACGATTTTCTACGTTAAATGTCTCTACAACATCTTGAAGCTCTTCTCTTGTTGCAGTGGTTAAAGCTACCGCAAAATCTGCCAACCTTCCAGGCTCAGTAAAGTCTGAATGACCTAGAAAAATCTGCAATTCTTCTTTGAATAAAGGATTAAGCTTCAAAAGCTCTTTGATTGTTGAAATTATACTAATCGAATATGCTTTGATAGCTTTTGACTCTTGGTCAGACACTTTATCTTCATGATATGAAACATGAGCCTGCAAATATTTAGAGTTTTTTACAGGTTTATCAATTTTAACTCGTCGCTCCATACTCAAGACAACTTGAGCTCCTCCTCCCTGCTCTAGAGGAATAATTCTAAGCACTCTGGCCACAACACCTACTGTATTAAGCTCATCAAAACCCATTTTGTAGATATTGACATCTTCCTCTTTTGTTAGAAAAAGCCCCAAAACCTTATCTTCTGATCTAGCAATATCTTTTAAAACTTCATAGTAAATGCCTGGCTCAATAACCAAAGGAGCCGCCATCCCAGGGAAAAACGGCCTTCTTGTCAATGGGAGGATAAATAATTTTTTTGGTAGCTCTTTTTGAGAGGATTCACCCTTATCCTTCTTACCCTTAGTCTTTTTAGGCTTCTTTTTCTTAAGGTTTGTCTCTAAATCAAGTTCAATTTCAGTATTATCATCGTCTTTCAAAACACCTCTCCATGTGCAAGAGCTTTTTTTAAAACTACATTATGGGAAGAAAAAACGAATTACGCAAGAATATCCTTCAGATTTCACAGAGTAAGTCAAAGGGATTTCTTTTCTTCCACCCCCTTCTTTTAAAAAATTTCTTACCAAAGAACAAGAGAACTTTTATAAATCAGCATACTTTCTGGTAAATTTCCCCTATTTTTGATATACTATTCCCTTTTAGGAGGATTAAAATGGCAGCAATTAGAGCATCGTATAGAGAACTTGGATATGCACTAAAGATATATGCGTCTGGTCCAAAAACACTAGGAAAACTCATTTATGAAAACCCAAATGCACCTCCGTCCAGGTACACAGGGCTACATGGCACTCAATTAGAGAAGATTGAAGGTCAACTAGACGTAGGAGTCTTTGATCCTAGAGAAAAACCTGTATATGTTTATAGACCTTTTCCTTGGAATGCAGCTAGAGCGGCTATGTGGGCAAAAAATCGCCCGGAAGCCGTTGTGGTAGAAGTAGGCTCAAGTGCACCCTCCTTGACGAACAGATGTTTTAACACTCAGTTTTTTGATAACCCTGAAGAAGCTCCTCTTGTCATTCACAGAGTATGGAAAGTCTCAGATATATGGAGAAGTTATGCCTGGCATTCAAACAGCTGAAGCGCTTAATCTTCTTTGTTTATTACGTCCATAGCAGCCGCATAAGCCCTTTTAATCGTATCAAAAAGTGGAATAGGATTTTCTTGTGCCTTTATATACTCATCGCTTATCTCATAAGTAGCTTTGATATAAACATCTTCTTCTACAGGAATACGTCTAGTACCAAATGTTATATCCTCTTCATCCGCCACCCTTGATTCAGTAGAAAAATCAATCAAAACTAGCTCTCTTACATCTCTAACACCATTTTCCCCAAAGTGAACGATTTCCTCTGGACCTTCTCCGTGAGTTGTAAAATACAGATGATTATGCAACTCAAAAAAACCATTTTCTTTTATTTGAGGTAAAATTATTTTCTTGGGACCCGCATGCCACCCTCCTGGACCTGTTAATTCCTTATCTCCTGGCAAGCTATATTTCCTAATAGGTCGACCAATGACACTTGGTGCTTTAAGCTCTGCTTGCACCACTCTCACAAATGCTCCGTAAGCTGGCCTTATTTTTGTAACTATTCCCATACCCTTTCCTTTTATTTTATTTTATTTTTTATAAAAAAGCCCTTTTACTACAAAGGGCTTATATTAATTTTCTAAATTTACTCTCATAGCATCAGCTACCGCTCTTACTGCAAGCACCGCTCTTTGTATTGATGGAGTATGAGTACTCACATCAGAGGAGTAACGTGCCCACGCAGGAGAAATTCTATGAGCGGCTAGCACTCTTACGCTCCCCATTGTTCCGCCAGGGAAATACTGAGTCCCAAATACTTCATTTACAGAAACTGGAGTATCTCGACAGGCTGCAAGAAGTAAGATCACTGAATCTTTTTCTCTACCACCAAAGTGAGCGGCTACAGATCTCGTTCCGAAATAAAGATCAGCGCCTCTATCATCAATTTCTCCTTTAGCAATTTGATCTGCTAACTTGCTCATTGGCCCTGCATGCCAGCCAAACGAATAGCAATCAGCTCCTGCATGATCGTGCTCTACTATCACTTCTCCAACTGGACATGGCTCTCCAGTTTCTCTCAAGCTTTCATTAAATGCTTCTTTTCCTCTTCTAAAAGCGTGATTTGCCGTCCCTGCTGCGACTGCTCGTACAGAATTCACTCCAGCTTCTAGTGTAGCTTTTCCTAATGTTATTAATGCCGACATAATATACCTCTTTCTTTTTTAAAACTATATCTTATCCCCCGTTAATTT
>JAHZKV010000029.1 GCA_022600215.1 bacterium | reverse complement strand
TTTTCTCCTGACGGGGCTGTTGTTGTTTTTGTAAGGTCTAATCCTGGTTCGTTTTCAAATAAGAAGGGTGAAATAGAAACTATCACGGATAAAAATACTGTCCATGGAATTCCCCTTCCAGGCAAGAATGAATTTGAAGCCTTAGAACACATGGAGAGTGGCGACGATGAAGCTTCTCTTCTAAGCGGGGATGAATCTGGGAGTAGTGAGTTAGATGGAGAAAGTGGTGGAGGTGCTGCTGTTTCTACTTCATCATCGATTGGAAATTCTGAGTTTGAAGCCTTAGATCACATGCAGATTGACGACGATGAAGTTCCTCTTCTAAAAGCGCAAGCACTTCAGAATCAAAAAGTAGACGGTAGAGAGCAACTCTTTTCGATATCAGGTGAAGTAATGAGGGAAAGAGTTATTCAAATTTTCCTAGATGTTTTTAAGCCGGATAGCGAATATTTTAGCTGTTTTAATCGTGATATAATGCAGCAGTTTTGCATTGGTGGAGAATATACAAGCAAAGAGGTGTTAACTGAGGCGATAAGGCTTGCTAGTATACAATTTCAACCCGTTGAGGCGCAATTTTTCGCTTTGGAAGGGAGTCCATGGATGACAGATTTAGAAAAAATTACAATGCATGTTAATAGAATGAAGCAAAGGGCACTTGAAATAAATCTAAGAAATTATCAACTAGAATTAGAAGCTGCTGTAGCTATGAGAAATAATGAAGAGACTGAGGAGCAGAAAAGTTCAGATGTCTATATGAATTATGTAGAGAAGCTTCTAACCAAACCAACTCTACCTCGAGAGCCATATGTAGATGTTGAGGTGGGACATCTATCAAATAAAATCAATATTTTAAGAGCTGCCTGTATAAATGATAGCGGCTCTACAAGAGAAGAACTTCAAGCGCTTCAAAAACGAGAGTTATTTCTGATAGAAGTTTTGGGCTCTGAGGATAGAAAAGTCGCTAAAATAGCAGAGCTACAGGAGGTTTTTAAAGCTTTTAAAGCGATATTAGAGGAGTTTGTTGAGATAAAGAACATAGTTTTAAAGCTTCAAACTGCTCAAGAACATTTGCTTTTGTTAGAACAAGCTCCATTGATGTCTGATACTGAAAGTTTAAGGCTTTATAAAGAAATGCTATCTAGAGATTATCAGTTACGGCTAAAAAAATACAAAGAGGATCTAGAAGTTGTTCTTCGTATCAAAGAGAATAGCGAGACTGATGAGGATAGACAATCTGGTGCTTATTTAGAGTATGAATTAAGCCGTTTATCTAGAGGTCAATATACATTTAGTAAAATAGAAGAGTTACAAGAAAACATCCAAAAACTGGAAGAGGGCGGCATAGAGGATGATGGTGCTACATTAAAAGAGCTTGAGAAGCTTCAAGAAAAGGCTCTATTCTTAATGGAAGGACCAAGAACAGAAGAAGAAAAAAGAGTTAAGATAGAACAGTTACATAAAAAAATAGAAGATTTTATTGTAAGAATTGAAGGGCAGTAAATTGACGGTAAGTAATAATTGGAATGGTGTGGGCGTAGCTTCTACACAAGAGTATAGGGGAAATATTAGTTTACAGCGCGCGCGCGGCTACAGGCTTGTGTCTCTTGTAGCTGCTGTTGTAGTCTTGATATTTGCAGCTATTGCTTATTTTTTGCAAAGACGTTCTTCATCAACATCTTCTTGTGATGGTGGTAGTGGTGGAAATTCAGGACCAAATGAGGCTCCTGGAAGAAATCCTTTACCTCATGATCATCAAGCAGGTCAAAAACCTTCGTACGAGGTCTTCAGCAGAGCAAGCGGGTGGGGCAAGAAAATCTGCACGTGAAAGGATAGCCCAAAGGAGAGCTGCAAGAGCAGCAGCACTTGATCCGATGATTGAAGCTTTATCTATGTTTCGAGATAATGGAATGATTGGTAATCTTTCTGGTGAATCTAAGAATCATTTAGAGGAATTTTCTCGCGGTAGAGAGGGGGTTACAGTTGAGCAGTTTAAAGCTGAAATTCTTGCCTATGCCCGCGCTCAAAAAGGGGCTATAGCGCAACAACTCAATCCGTTATTTGCAGCGGGTGGGTTAGTTCAGAGAGCAGCGAATTTAGAGCTCCAGCTTTACGCCAAAAAACACCAACTAGGGCTTGCTGCATTGCGAGAGGGTGTAGAATTACTAGATCCAATAGCTACAGGTGAATTGAATAATGATCAATCTGATAGGCCTCTGGGGAGAGAATTTGCTGGTAGATCTGCACACTTACGTGAAGAGGAAGTGGAGGGTTTTCGAGCTACTTTTGTTGCCCAAAATGGGGGTGCAAGAAAAGATAGGATAGCTTTTCTTGAGCGGGAAGGGGTGGAAGTTCCTGAAGGCGCCACCGTAGAGAGTTTACAAGAAGAGTATGCCGAGCTAGAAAGGCAGTTTGCTGATGCAAGAGATGCTCGACGGGCGGCTCAAAGGGAAAACTCTGAGAGAATTGAGAGAAGTAGACAACTAGTCTATCTAATTAGATTCTTGACGCGATGATCAGCGCTTTAGTAGTTTTATAAAGAAGTTAGTCTTTTTTGTAGTAAAACCTTTTTTAGTTTTTGTTTTTTTATCTTTTATTATGCTATAGTTTCGCAAAAAAAAAAGGAGTGAATATGGAAGCAAAGATAACAGTTCGTTCAGAGCAACCTGCTGCAAGAGGGGAAGATCCGATCATACAGCCATCGATATGGGCAAGAAGCCCGTGTTTGCGTACAGCTATCATAGTTTCTGTGAGTACAGTAGCGGTGGTTATCATTACTGCTATAGCCTTATCACAATCTAGAGTTATAACTACCGAATAACTAAATGGGTATTTTGCCAGTTGTGGAAAAAGCTAGGTAATTAGTAAAACTTTCAGTTGCTTGAGTAGGGTTGTTGGATCTTTGCAAGGTTTGAAAAGCATTTGTTGCTCGCCTTTTTTTCCCATGTGCTGAGTTGTAATCTCAATGGTTACTTGTTTAAAGTGTAGCTTGGTGATAGAGAGGGATTGACAAAGGAGTTTCACTTTAGCTAGGCAAAAGAGCCAGCGCACTTCTAGTGGTGCTTTACCATATCGATCTTGTAGTTCCTTATAAAGATTATCAATTTCTTCCTCAGAGAAGGCGCCGCCGAGGCGATTGTACATTTCCAGTCTAAGAGATACTTCTGGAAGGTAGTATGCAGGGATATTTGCAGGGAAAGAGTGGATTATTTCGGTATCTAAGAAAGAAACTTGCTTGCCATCTTTCAGTGCTTCGATCGCCTGCTTGAGCATTTTACAGTAGAGGTGGAAACCGATAGTTTCCATTTGTCCTGATTGTTTGGTGCCAAGGATATCTCCGCAGCCACGAATTTCTAGGTCTACCATAGCCAGTTTATATGCTCCGCCGATGGAGGAAGAGGTAGCAAGTGCTTGTAAGCGTTTCATTGATTCTTGTGGTAGCACTCTATTTTTTGGTAAGAGAAGATAGGCATATGCTGAACGGTTCCATCTTCCCACGCGGCCACGTAATTGATAAAGGTCGGAGATACCAAATCTTTGGGCATTTTCTACTAAGATAGTATTAGCTGTTGGGATATCGATTCCACTTTCTACAATGGTAGTAGCAAGAAGGATATCTACCTCTCCTTCTTTAAATTTGTGGAAGACTTTGTCGATCATATCAGGAGACATCTGCCCATGGCAGACGGCAATCCTTGCCTCAGGGATGAGTTTACCAACCTCTGCTGCTTTTTCTGCGATAGTTTCTACGCGATTGTGAATATAAAAAGCTTGTCCATTACGCAGATATTCCCTTTTGAGGGCATGACCAATTACATCATTATCCATTTCCGCAAGGATAGTTTGAATAGGCAGTCGATCCATTGGGGGCGTGGCAATTACCGAAAGGTCTTTTACCTTGATGAGGGACATGTAGAGGGTTCGAGGGATAGGCGTAGCGGAAAGGGTAAGGCAATCTACGGATGCTTTACGTACTTTTAGCGCTTCTTTTGCTTTTACTCCAAATCGCTGCTCTTCATCGATGATTAAGAGGCCAAGATCTTTAAATACGACATCTTTATTGATGATGCGGTGGGTGCCAATAACAATATCTACTTCGCCAGAAGCGAGTTTTTCTTTGGTCTCTTTAAGCTCTTTTGGTTTTTGGAAACGGGACATGAGGGCAATCGAAATTCCAAATGGTTTCATCCGCTCTACAAAGTTTTCGTAGTGCTGCGTTGCTAAGATGGTGGTGGGAACAAGAAGTGCTACTTGCTTGGATCCATCGGCAACAGCTTTGAAAGCTGCGCGCATCGCAACTTCTGTTTTTCCAAATCCAACATCGCCAAGAACTAACCTATCCATTGCATCAGAGGATTCCATATCTGCAAAGATCGCCTCTACAGCAGATGATTGATCTTTGGTATCTTCATAGGGGAAATAGGAGATGAATTCCTCGGTAAGATCACCTGTGGGCTCAAAGGCAAATCCTCCTTGCTTATGTCGAATAGCTTGCGTGGTGAGGAGCTCTTTGGCATATTTTGTAACTGCTGCTTGCGTTTTTGCTTTTACTGCTGCCCACTTATTCGTTCCAAGTTTGGTGAGCTGGGTATCTCCGCTGTGAGGGCCGATGTAGCGAGTGATAAGGTGACTTTGTGATAGAGGGACAAAGAGCTTACTTTTTCCTGCATAGGAAATTTCAATAAATTCTTCTTCCTCACCTTCCACTGTTTTTTTCTTTTCAATACCTTCGTAGCGACCAATTCCATTGTGCAAATGAACGATCAAGTCGCCGCGCTCTAGTTCGTGAAATTCTGAAAGGGGCGTTGCAAATCCTCGTCGATAGGGAGAGCGTCGTACTTTTTTCTTGTTAGTCAGAAGTGGGTAGGGATAGATAACTTCTTTTCCCCCTTCAAAGACAAGCCCTGAAGAAAGATATCCTTGTTTGACGGTGACATTTTGTTGTTTTGCTTCTCCAAAAAGGGAGTCATACAAAATTGTCTGCTCTTTTTCTTTTTCCGCAACCAAGGTAAAATGGTACCCATCTTTTATCATGGCGCCCGCTTCTTCAAAATCGTAGTGGTGGGCTTCTGAAAAGGGAAGGGGGAAGTATGCCATCTCCTTTTGTACTGCAAAAATATCTACGTCAATAGCTGTAATCCCATCTTTCTTTTGGATTTTGGTAGAGCTAAAAAGCTCCATCACATTTTCTTTGGTAAAGAAGAGGTGGTGTAGATCTTTTTGGAGAGTTTCTTGGATATTGGGGAGAAGTTTTAACATCGAGGCTTTATCTTCCATATCTGTAATCTCATCAAAAACAACGATAGGATTGCGAAAGATAGAAAGGAGCTCTCTTTTCTTGGTATCTTTTTGTAAAAGCTCAAATTCATCAGAGATTCCAATGTGAACTTTCTCAATTTTTCCGGTAGAAATTTGAGAGTTCGCATCAAAGGTTCGGATGGATTCTACGGTGTCTCCAAAAAACTCTATCCGGAAAGGTTCTTTTTTATCTGCGGGGAAGAGGTCGATGATGGAGCCGCGCACTGCAAATTCCCCTTTATCATTTACAATATTGCAGCGATGAAAACCGAGAGTCTCTAAGAAAATAGGGAGGTCTTCAAAAACATTATCTTTTCCTACCTCAAAATCTAATTTTGAATGGGTGTTCATCTCTTTGGATAAAATCTTTTGATAGAAAGAAGGAAGGGGAGTAAACACCATTTTTTTGGGAAGAGCTTCACATTTTTTTAAGATGTTGAGCCGCTCGCCCATCACATCTTTAGAAGGACGTCCGCCTGCTTTTCCATCCACCTCCCATGCTGGAAGTTGAAGGACATTTTCTTGAAAAAAAGCGATATCTTCAAAGAGGGCAGATGCAGATTCTGATCCAGTAACAATTACGACATCCCCATCATGGTGATCAAAAAGGTAAGATAGTAGCAAAGCTTTAGGCAAATCCCATAGCTTGTCAATGATCACCCCTTTTTTCAAATGATGTAAAATATGCTTGTATACTTCTAGCTCTAGAACCTGTTTCATACCGAAATAGTATACCAGTATTTTTCTTTCTTGAGTAGATTTATTAGGGGGTTATCCTTCAGGAGTGGATCACTCATTTTGCTCAAGAAAGATCTCCAAAAGTTCTGGAGGCCAAGTGATTATTTTATATCCTTGTTTGTCGTTAAATATATCGCTGGGTGAATCTATTTCTTCATCTTTAAATACAAGAGCAAAATCACGCATATCTTTGTCTTCCTTAGCTGAGGAGATAGGGATAGTTGATTTAGTAATTGTTCCACCAATAATCTCTCCTTCTGCATCATATCGAAGATCTTCTTCCGTGATGGTTACGTGAAGATGGCGGCAGCTTTCTATTTCTACCTGTTCCCAACAGCCAGGCGCCACTTCTAGTTTTTTTGGATTGTCATTTAGCGGTACAAGGTTTTCATATTTTTCCTCCCCTTTTTTTGAACAGGGATCGTGCACCTCTTGAATGGTAAGTACTTTTGTTTTACTTGATTGGTTAATAACTGTATACCCATATAGAGAGCTGATGGAAAATGTAGCAACTAATGCTAGCATGATTTGCTTTAGCATATTTCTCTCCTTATATTTTTACAGAAAGAGTAGCATAAAAAGGAGTTTAATACAATAACTGAGTATTATGATAACAGTATTTGAGGTGGGCGATGGAGGTGGTGAATACTGTTTTTACAACATTGCAAGTAGTGTCTAAAGTAGCTGAGCCAGCGCGGTGTAAATGAGAGAAGGCCTTCCCAGTAAAGGAGATAATTGCTGCGCAAGTGCTTACAATGCCCCCACTAATTATTTTAAAAGCGATATGGGTAATTCGTATTGCTTCTTTAGAAAATGCAGGCGCGAGAGTTATCATTTTTGTAACCGTTAAGCCTGGAAAATGAACAACGGTTGCACTATATCTATATAGAACTTTGGTGATAGCTTCTTGATCAACCCTTCGTAGCACTACATCAAATAGAATAATAAGAGGAATAAACGCTAGAAATAAAGAAAGCACCGTTCTCACTGTAGTAAAAAATATCTCTTTTTTAGACATTTGCTTAGCGTTAAGATATACATTTTTTATTTGAACACCTATTGCTGTAACTACAGTTCCACTGACGAATATATAGGTTAGAGCGACAGGAATAGCAACGGTGAGGTTGTTTTTTAAACTAATTTCTTTGCAAGAGCGGATGAATAGATCCTTATGCCCAGCTCCAATACTAATAATGATGTCTGAAGTTCTCAATTACCCCTCCATAATTCTCATCTATTCTAACATAATGGTTACAATCAAAAGAAGGGGTAATTATTATTTTAATTAACCATTGCTAGTTCATTTTTATTG
>JAHZKV010000028.1 GCA_022600215.1 bacterium | reverse complement strand
GTGATGTTGATTGCGGTTGCATTTGGTGTGGGTGCTATGTGGGAATATGTAGAGTTTTTGAAATTAAAGAAGATAAACGCTCCTTTTGCTTTGCTCGCAACGTTTACTGCCATTTTGATTTTTGCTAATTATTTAGAAATTATTCACTTTAGTATTACCAGCATGAATCAATTGGTTCTTGGTCTGTGCATTTTAGCTATATTTTTGTATCACTTTAGTAAAGTAGATGAAGCAATCGTGCATATTGCAACGAGTCTTTTTGGTATTGTCTATATTTTAGTGCCACTTAGTTTGATGTGCAGAATATTGTATCCTGAATCAATTGTGGATGTCCCTATCAATGGAAAGTTGTGGCTTGCATATCTAATTAGCGTTACAAAGGTAACAGATATTGGTGGATACTTTTTGGGGACTAGATGGGGTAAAAGTAAACTTGCTCCTCATATTAGCCCAGGAAAAACGCTTGTTGGATCAATAGGTGGCTTTGTCTTTGCTTTAACGTTAAGTATATTGTTTTTTGTCTTCTCCTACTTTTTCCCTGAGTTTAATTTCCATCTTACTTTTGTAGAAGCGCTATTGCTTGGTGGATCTATTGGGGTATTTGCCCAACTTGGAGACTTGGCTGAGTCTTTACTGAAAAGGGATGCAAAAGTAAAAGACAGTAATTCTATTCCAGGAATCGGTGGTATCTTGGATCATTTGGATTCCTTATTATTTACCGCTCCAATTGTATACATTTTTTTAGAAAATATTTGATATGAACAAAACAAGAATTAAAGTTACGATTGATGGTCCTTCTGCTTCTGGTAAGTCTACTGTGGCAAAAAATTTAGCAAGAAAACTTTCGTTTATGCATTTAGATACGGGAGCTATCTATCGAGCTGTCGCGTTTTTTTATAAACAAAAAGGCTTGCTTGATGCAGCAGATGAGGAGTTAAAAAGCGCGCTTTCTGGTTTTTCTTATTACTTTATGGGTCATGGGGAAAATAAGCGTCATTTTTTAAATGAAGTAGAGGTTACAGAGGATTTACGAGAAAGAAGTATTTCTGACCTTTCTTCAAGGTTTTCTACCAAAGAATTTATTCGTGATTTTGCAACGAGCTTGCAGCGCTCTTTTGCGGAAGATTTTAATGTAGTGGTAGAAGGAAGAGATACTGGCTCTGTAGTATTTCCTGATGCGGAGATAAAATTTTATTTAGATGCAGATCCTATTGAACGTGCTAAAAGAAGATTCAAAGAGTTAAAAGCAAAGCATGGCTATGAGAATTTAACAGAAGATGAAATTGAAAAAGATATCCACGAAAGAGATGTTCGTGATTTAGAAAGAGAGCATTCGCCGCTTGTATGTCCTGATGGAGCGGTAAAATTGGATACTACTTCTATGACCATTGCACAAATTGTAGAAAGATTGGTGGAAGAGGTGAAAAAAAAAGCCTACTCGCAACCTGCTAGTTCTACCTACCGTTTTTCCTATAAAGGAAAAAAGTGTTCCTTTGTTTATATTTTAACTAAGTGGATATTTGGAGTATATTTTAAGCTTTTCTATCGCTATAAGGTGGTAGGACTGGAGCATTATAAGAATAATACTCCTGCAATTATTGCCGCTAATCATATCTCTTTGCTTGATCCACCAATGCTTGGCTGTGCGTGTCCAGAGGTAATTCATTGTTTGGCCAAAAAGGCGCTCTTTAAAAATAGATTTGTCAAATGGTGGTTATTTAAAGTAAATACCTACCCTGTGACTGGTTCTTCTAGTGATAAGGAGATAATGAAGAAAGTTCTTTCTTTGCTTTTGAAGGGGGAGAAAGTGTTGATATTTCCTGAGGGCACAAGAGGTGCAAGCATGAAAGTTGGAGAGCTTCGTAAGGGACTTGCTTTATTTGCTGATCGCGGAAATGCAAAAGTTATACCTACAGCTGTTGTGGGACCTGAAAAAGCTCTACCTAAACACAAAAAACTTCCAAAGCTATTTACAAAACTTACGGTTGCATTTGGAGAGCCAATTTATTTTAGTAAAATATTAGAGCAGGAGAAGGATAAGAAAAGAGCTAGAGAAATCTTTTTGAAAAAAGTGCAAGAAGAGATACAATCATTAATAGATAAACACCAAGGAGAATGAGATGGCGGTAAAAGAATTAAATCAGTCTGAGTTTGAGGCTGCAACAAAAAGTTCAGAAGTAGTGGTAGTAGATTTTTACGCTGAATGGTGTGGACCATGTAAGATGCTCAAGCCTATTTTGGAAGAAGTTAGCGCAGAGGGAATCACTGTATATTCTGTTAATGTAGATGAGAATAAAGAGCTGGCACAAAAGTTTCAAATTTCTTCTATCCCTGCTGTAATTTTGTTCAAAGATGGTAAGCAAGTGGATTCTTTTGTGGGATTAAAAGAGAAAGAAGACATTGTAGAGCTGGTAAAAAAGCACTAAACAATGCTGGCAAAATTTTGTTGCCGCATAGCTTCATAGACAGTAATAGAAACAGAGTTTGCAAGGTTTAAACACCTTGCATCTTTGTGTATAGGGAGTGTATAAAAATCTTCCTCCCATTTTTCCCATGCGTAGGCGGGTAATCCCTTTGTCTCGCTTCCGAATATTAAAATAGCATCTTCTTTAATGGGTGTATCATACAGTTGTTTTTTTGCTTTGCTGGAGAGAAAGTATTTAGGGCGAGGGTCATTGATAAGATATTCTTTTAAAGAAGGAACTGTTTTTACTTCTACACCTAGAAAATAATCAAGTCCTGCTCTTCGTAATTTCTTTTCTGATAGGGAAAATCCAAGAGGGGTGATTAAAGTGAGGCTACATTTTGTAGCTTTACAAAGCCTGATAATATTCCCAGTGTTTTGGGGTATATCAGGCTCAAAAAGAATAATTTCCATCTTTGGTTTTCTTATTTCAGGTTTTCGTGATCAGAGTCTGGGCCGAGGGTGTCAGCAAATGCATTTTCATCAGGAAGGGCTCCCATTCCACCAATTGATGGATCTTTTTCTGCTTCCTTTGCTGCTTTTTCGATACCTTCTAGTGCAATTTCAAAAGTAAGAAGAGCATTTGGAGAAAATCTACTTCCAGCTCCATAACCAAGATCGGGATGGATGTAAACTTTTCGTTTCTCTCCTACTTTCATTCCAACTATAGCTTTTCTAAATCCTGCGATGGTGTCTTGTAAACAAATTGGTTCGCCCTTTTCAGAATCTGATTGACCAAATGTTTCTCCATTTAAATAAGAGCCTTTGTAGGTAATGATTGGAGTATCTTCTTCCCGACATGCTTTCCCTGAGCCATCTGCAAGTCTTGTGAATTGCAGTTTGTCAGTTTCTAGAACTACAGTGCCATCTTCTTTTGCATTTGCAGCAAGAAATGCCTCTGCTTCTTTGAGGTTATTTTGACTTTCTAGTCGAAATTTATCCTCTTGCATTTTCGTGATCATTTCAATCGTTCTTGTGTCATCTAGTGGAGACTCTTCTCCGTTGAATGCCCCTTGAATTCCCTGTAAAATAGCATTGTTATCAAGCGCTAAGCCAATGTCTGCAAGGTTATCGCCAATCATATGACCATATGCTTTAGAGAGTAGCTTTACTTGCTCATCTGTTAGAGGATTATCAGCTTTTTTTGTTTCTACGATTACTTCAGAAGTACTTTCTACTGCGGCTGCTGTAGCTACCTCTTCTACAGGTGCTTCGTTAGATGCTGCAAATACGGAATATGGCAGCATTATGGTGCATAGAAATAGGGTATAGAAATTTTTCATGATAGGCTCCTTTGTTTAAGTCCTACTTTAGCGTGAATATGTTTAATAGCCAAGTGTTTTCTCTTGCAGTAAGGTAGCTCTATTTCAGGTCTACCAGTTTTACTTCAAAAATAAGCAAAGAGTTTGGAGGGAAGGGCATTCCTTTTTTATCACCATAGGCAAATTCTGGGTGAATATACAAAATTCTTGTTTCTCCGACTTGCATTCCAACGATTCCTTCTTTGAATCCTTTTACTACTGCATTGAGTGGAAAAGAAGCGTTTGTTTTAGACTGATCAAAAACGGATCCATCTAGTAATGTACCTTTGTATTGTACTACAACAGTGTCTGTAGAAGAACAAGCTTTTCCATTTCCCGTTTGGATTTGTCTCATTTGCAGTCTGTTTTCCACAAGAGTTTTCACCCCGCTCTCTTTTGCATTTGCAGTTAAAAAACTTTCTGCAGCGATGAGATTGGTTTTGCAAATTTGCTCATGATTCGTTTTAGGTTTTTCTGCAACTTCCTTTGCTTCTTCAGCAGCTAGAAAAGAGGTGCTTAAGAAAGTAGTAGCTGTAAGAATATATTTTGTGATGTTTTTCATAATAGTTCCTTTATTTTGTAGTGAGCAATCTTCTTTTTTCGATAGAGAGCTCTTCTAGTTGATCATCATTAACTTTAGAAGGGCATTCCATCATCAAGTCAGATGCTTTTTGTGTTTTTGGGAAAGCAATCACATCTTTAATGGATTCTGCTCCTGTTAACAGCATTAATATTCTGTCTAGGCCGAAAGCGATACCGCCATGTGGTGGTGCTCCATAGCTTAGTGCTTTGGTTAAGAAACCAAATTTTTCGGTAATCTCTTCCTCTGATAAGTTTAAGAGAGTGAAAATCTTTTTTTGTAGATCGCTATTGTGAATACGAATAGATCCTCCACCTAATTCTGATCCATTTAGGACTAAGTCGTAGGCATTAGATTTTACTTTTAGGGGGTCGCTGTCTAACATTTCTATATCTTCGGGAACAGGGGCAGTGAAAGGGTGGTGAATAGAGCAAAGTCTTTTTGTTTCTTTATCCATTTCAAAAAGAGGGAAGTCTGTTACCCATAAAAATTCTAGCGCTCCTTCTTTAATTAAACCAAGTTTTTCCGCAACATGTCGCCTTAAATGATCGAGAGCTTGATGAACAATACTTTTTTCAGCAGCTGCAAATAAAATGAGATCTCCATGTTGGGCTTTCATTTTCACAAGAAGCTCTCCTTGTAGTCCTTCATCAAAGAATTTTACAATGCTGGAAGAGAGGCCATCTTCGGTAACCTTCATCCAGGCAAGCCCGCCAAGGCCAAAGTTTTTAGTAAAGCTTGTAAGTTCATCAATATCTTTTCTTGAAAGGGTGGATCCTCCGGGTACGTTGATAGCACGGATAATGGAACCATCTTCAAGAGCGCTGGTAAATACGGAAAAGGAAGATCTTTTTGCAATGTCTTCTACATTTACAAATTCCATTCCAAAACGAAGATCTGGGCGATCTGTTCCATATTTTTCCACGCATTCTTTATAGGAATATCTAGGGAATGCTTCCACTAAATCAATATTGTTGCATTCCTTCCAAAGTTTCTTGATTAAACCCTCTGCCATAGACAATACATCTTCTGCGCTATTAAAACTCATTTCAATGTCTACTTGCGTAAATTCAGGTTGTCTGTCTGCTCGAAGATCTTCATCACGAAAACATCTTGCAATTTGGAAATAGCGATCCATTCCTGCAACCATCAGTAGCTGCTTGTATATTTGTGGGGATTGAGGAAGAGCGTAAAAATGGTGTGGGTGTACTCTTGAAGGGACTACATAATCGCGTGCGCCTTCTGGAGTAGATTTAGTTAAAATAGGTGTTTCTACTTCTAGAAACTCTCTCTCTGCCAAGTGATTGCGAATAACGTTCATGGCTTTCGAGCGCATGATTAACATTTCTTTTAATTCGGTTCTTCGTAAATCTAGATATCGGTAGGTTAAGCGAAGCTCATCTTGGACATCAATTTTATCATCTGCAATAGAAAAAGGAGGGGTAAGTGCTTTGGATTCCACCTGCAAAGATGTTACCTCTACTTCAATGTCACCTGTGTATAAGTTCGGATTGCTCATCCCTTCGCCGCGCGCTCTAACTTTTCCTTGGATAGTAACTACCCACTCGGAGCGTAATGCCTCAGCGCCAGCATGAGCTTCTTTGCTAGAGGAGGGGTCAAAGACAATTTGCGTGATGCCATATCGGTCGCGAAGATCAATAAATATCAATCCTCCGTGATCTCTTCTTCTGTTTACCCATCCTGAGAGCTGTACGTTCTCTCCGATGTGTTTTTTTGTTAACTCTTTTAGGTGATGTGTTCTAATAGTCGTTTTTAGCATATGGTCTCTCTTGGAATAGCGGTAAGTTCTTTTATTGTTTCAGCGCTGGAGTCAAGTGGAATTTCCTTTTCTTCTCTTGCCTCTAAATTTTTTATTTTACAAACACCCTTTTGTAATTCTTCCTCTCCTAAAATGATGGCATATTTAGCACCTTTTTCACTTGCATTTTTCAATCCTGTCTTGATGGAAGTTCCCTCAAATAGTTCAGAGGAGATTTCTTGCTTACGAAGTTGTTGTAAAACAGGGAGTAGTTTTTCTTTACATGCTTTATTCATACCAATAAGGTAGCAGGTGCAAGTTGGCTTTTCCTTGATGGAGATTTTTTCTTCCAAAAGATATTGGATGATTCGCTCAATACCAAGTGCAAAGCCAATTCCAGGTGTGTCTTTTCCGCCAAGAAGAGAAATAAGCCCAGAGTATACTCCGCCTGCAGCTAGTGTATTTTGAGCAGAGAGGTCGTCTGCGCGAACTAATTCAAAAACGGTGTCGTTGTAGTAGTCGAGTCCTCGAACAAGTTTTGAGTCGATTTTGTAGGAAATACCAACAGCATCTAATCCTTTTTTCACACGCTCAAAATGCTCTTTTGACTCTTCATCTAGGTAGTTAATAATGCTTGGAGCATTTTTGTTGATTTCGATGTCGCCTTTGTCTTTGGAGTCTAAAATTCGTAGAGGATTGCTTTGTAGTCTTCTTTTACTATCCTCTGAAAGTTTTTTTTCAAATTCTAGGTAGTACTTCATTAATTCTTTGGTGTATAAACTTCGTGATTCTATGGAACCAAGGGAATTAATAAGAAGCGTTGTCTTTGTTAAACCGAGTAATTCAAAAAGATGAAGAAGCATGGAAATTACTTCTACGTCAATGATAGGATCTTTTTTTCCTATTACTTCTATTCCAAACTGGTGGAATTGCCGATATCTTCCTTTTTGAGGGCGGTCGTAGCGAAAACAAGGACCTGTGTAG
This sequence comes from bacterium, assembly GCA_022600215.1. GTDB lineage: Bacteria > Chlamydiota > Chlamydiia > Chlamydiales > 2-12-FULL-49-11 > JAJACQ01. Next base: position 375 of record JAHZKV010000028.1, on the reverse strand, counting down.
TAAAGTTTTGATAGAGGTTTAGATGCTCCTCCATTTTCAATATACGCTCGAATGACTGGCGCAGTAAGCTCTGGACGGAGAGTAAGGGAACGATTTTTTTTATCTAAAAACGTATACATTTCTTTATTTACTATGTCGCTTTCTTCTCCAGAGGAGCGAGTAAAAATTTCTGTATACTCAAAAACGGGGGTAGTTACCTTAGAAAAGCCATATAGATCGACAATTTTTTTTAAGGTGGTTTCTATAAATTCCCAGATCTTTGGATCTTGCCACTGTTCTTTGGCATTAGGATAGATATCAAAACAACCTTTTACACGTTTTTTTAGCATAGCGCTTATTTTACACCATCAAAACAAAGGTGTAAAGGCGGATTAT
>JAHZKV010000006.1 GCA_022600215.1 bacterium | reverse complement strand
TTGCAATCGCTGAGTGTATGAGAGAGCTCTCTGATTCCCTCCTTACCCAAGAGCTCTTCTATTTAAAGATCCCCCCTTTCACCTTTGCAAATGAAAATATCTTATCTTTTATCCTCTATTTTCATTATGGCGATGTCCTCTACTTACAAGAAAAGGTATTAGAATTTTCACTTAAAGAGCATTCCTTCATCCTAGCAGATGCTGCCTGCGATGGAGAATTTCATTCTTCTTTGTCTAAAACATATGCGACCTTATCTGCTGCGTATAAAAAACCTACAGGGAAGCATCTAGAAAAAGCGTTTACTTTTAGCACCTTCTTTAAACGAGGGGAAATAGAAGCAGAGCAAGAAAAATACTACACGTTAGCTGTAGAAGAGCTGCAAATTGTAAAAGAGCTCTCCGGCAATGAAACATGGGCAGTAGTAGAGCTTGCTACTCTTTATCGTCAATTTGATAAGACAGAAGAAGAGATGAGCGAATATGAGCTCCTAATTGAAAAGGTTGCTGATGACAAAGAGATCCTCTACCGTCTAGGATATCTCTACTTTCTTCATCACAAGACAGCTTCCGGCCTAAAAATATACAACCTTCTACGTAAATTAGACGCACTTTATGCAAAAAATTTACTCTCTCATTACCACTTCTAACAAACAAAAAAAACATCTCAAAATAACAAAATTCTGTTTTTAAGAGACTTCTTAAAAAAACTATTTGTCGTATAATATTTCCTTTGTATAATCAGACACAAAAAAATCTGGGAATACTATGACATTTTTTCACTCTTTTAAAAAGAATAAAGCCACTTCTACCTTTGCAATTTTTGCATGCCTTTCTCTGCAAAACCTATTTGCAAGCGGAGCTTCCTCCTATGAAGGACTCTCCCAAGAGGAAGGTTTTGTGCTTCGAAGAATTACCGAGTTTTGGAAAGATGAAGATTACCAAATGGTAAAAAAAGAGATACACAAATTTCATAAGACACATAAAAATAGTGAATTTTGTGATGAGCTTTACGGCAACTTAGGAGATATTCTCATCCAAGAAGGCAAATATCAAGAAGCTCTTTCTGCCTATCAAAATATTCGAAATCCAAAGGTATCACAAAAATTTGTGATCAATACCATGCAATGTTACTACGAGCTAGAGCAATACGAAGATCTTGTAGATGCAGGGTTGCCATTTGTAACTAAAATGACAAAAGAGCTAGTAGATAGAAAAGATGAGCTCTACTTTTTAGTTGCGGAAGGATATTTTCGCTCCGCTCTCCATCTTACCGATGGCGACAAAAAAAATACCCGCTTTAACAAAGCTCTCCCACTATATGAAAAGATACTCAACTCATCCTTTCACAATCCCACCACTTTTGCTCTAGCAGAAATCTACCGTATTCAGGGAGCACATGATAAAGCTGCTACTTTCTTTTTAGAGCTTGCAGGAAAGCATCCAGACAGAGAGGAAGAACTCCTTTTCCATGCAGCACTTGCACAAGCAGAATTTAACAAAGCCGCAGCAATTGATACCTTTTCAAAAGTAATGGCCCTTTCTGGCGAAAAATGTAAAGATGCCGCAATAAACAGATTGATTCTCTACTTCAGTGAAGAGCAGTTCGGCCAAGTAATCAAAGGTTATGACGAAGTACTATCCTTAGCAGGAGATGAAAAGCGAGCAACGCTTGAGTACATCGTAGCAAGAAGTCATTTTGCACAAAAAGAATATGAAAAGGCAAACACTCATCTAGAGTCATTCATTGCCTTTGGCCAAGGAACAAAAGATGAGCAACGCAATGCTATTTTAATGCAACTATCGACAGCGCAGTTCTTAAAAAATGAAAAAACGTACCGCACGATGTTAGAGAAGCTTGCAAGTGAATTTCCAAATGACCCAGAGCTCTCCCAAGCAATTTTTATCCATGCAATGATGCTGAAGGAAGAAGGAAAAGCACGTGAAGCTGAAGGCATCCTTACTAAGTTAGTCAAGGGAAAGCATAATATCAAAAATCAAGAAGTCCTTCAGCTGGAATATGGTCTAGTTGCATACAACAATCAAAACTGGAGCCTTGCCAAAAAGACGCTACAATCCTTCACTCAAAAATATGAAGAGAGCAGTCATAGCCCAGTTGCATGGAAATACCTTTTATCATCTGCGCTCAATCTATTAAAATCAGAGCAAGATAATAAGCAGCAAAGCTATTCTAAGAAAGAGTTCTTGCAAGACCTTGATACCATCATGACACACGCAGAGGTACTAGATGCAAGGGAAAAAGAGGAGTGTCTGTTCTTACAAGGGAAGCTCTCCTACGAGCTTCAAAAATATGATGGCGCTCTATCACAGCTAGGAACTTTTGTATTTGATCATCCAAAAAGTGGACACCTCCCTGAAGCATACCTGCTCATAGCTCTTTGCCATCACAAAAGAAACGATACCGTAGACTTATTTTGCACCAATGCAGAAAAAGCGATACAACTTGATCCAACCCTAGCGAAGAAAAGTGCTCTTCATTTAGAGCTCTTCAACGCCTACCTCACCATTGCAAATGAGGGAAAGAACAAAGACATGCTTACCAAGAAAGCTCGAGAGCATCTATTTGCTGCCTTATCCCTTGGTGAAAAAGACATCAAGCTTGAAAATCAACTATGGCTTGCAAACTCCTACCTTGATGATCTAGCTTTGCCTCTACAAACCTATGCAGTAGCAACAAAGCAAAGTGAAAATGATGTGATGTTCCATCGCTGTTTTTCTTTATTTGAAGGTGTCTTAGCAGAAGGAGAAGAGGGAAGCCTTACGACCATTGACAATAAACACTCGTTCTTAGAGTGGGAAGTAATCAAATATGCAAAGCTCCTTGGAAATAAAGGTCAGCCACACAAAAAAATACAAATACTAAAATCTTTGATTGAAAACCAAACAGAGAAAAAACGTATCAAGTGGGAAGCAAAAGAAGAAGCGCTATTTGAGCTTGCTAAAACATATGAAGAGCTAGAAAAGAAAAGCGATGCTCTAGATATCTACTCTTTTCTTGCAAGCACCGACAAAGGCCCAAGAACTTTTGTGCAAGAATATGCAAAACTCAATGCCCTTCGCCTTGCTTTTGCAAAGCTTACAACAGATGAGCGAAAAGAGGATACGGCTGATGTGCTAGATATTTTAAGCTCGCTAAAAGATATTCAAATCAAAAAAAGCCCCTCTTCGGAACCACTGCATCTGGAAGCTGCCCTTGAATATGCAAAAATTCGTGGTATTGTAACAAGCAGCGAGCAACCTCATGTAAAATACCTTTTCTTCCTAGGGAGAATCAGAGAAGATTTTACCGATAGCAAAGATCCAGCTGCACAAAAGTATTTGCAGGAAATAGCAAGTAGCAATGAGAAAAAAGCTCTCTTTGACAGATACATGAAATATATAGATGCAGAGACGCTACGCATGGAAGCAATCATCAAAGCAAAAGATGGGCACATGGCTATGAGCTATGAGCTTTCAGGCAAAGCAAAAAATTTGCTCGAGCACCTAGAGAAAGAGCCTTTAAGCATCTATCTTCTCTCCCGTGTAAAGGAAAGCAAGGAGCTCTTACAAAATGGTGCATTTTTATAAAAGGCGGCCAGCATGAAAAAAAAAGTCGCCATCTCCTTTTTGCTACTCTTTTGCGTAGGATCCTCCCATCTTTTTGGGGTGACCAAGGAAAAGAGCAAGCTTAACTCCTATCCCCTTTCCAAATTATTGCATCAAGAAGAGCCTAAAAAACTTGCAAGGGACAGCTCTCTTTTTTCCTCTTACATAAAGCAAGACCAAAACTTTTCTTTGCACCAAAAAAAAGAAAATTTTCGAAAAGTACCAAAATTTCCACTGCATTTAGAAGAAGATCTAATATTTAGCCTTGCCTCCAATGATGCTATAAGCAGTTCACATGAACTAAATAGGGAAGCTCTTGGTGAAAAAGTACGAGCCTTTTTAAATGGCCACTTTGTAGAGAAAATCTTGCAAGGACATACCTTTTCCGATACCTACCTCTCTTCTCTTTCAGAAATAGCAGCAGAAGTTGATGATAACCTCTCCATAGAAGCGGTCAAAGAGGAATTAGCCCCTCCCATCGCCTCTTTTACAAAGAATAATTATCCAACAAAAAGCAGCGCACCCATTACTCGCCGCAAAACAAAATTAGCAGTAAAAAGATCTCCCTTTCAAAGCAGCGAAGTAAAAAAGGCCGCCCTTCTAAATAGTGCAACCAGCAAAAACTCCCCTTCCTATGAAGGTTTTTCCTATAGCTGTGATCTAGCACTGAACATAGATACCAAGGAAAAAACTTCCTACAGCTATCTCCCAAAAATTACAGAAAGCGAAGAGGAGCTTTGTGCCCTCCACAGCGCCATTGGAGAAAAAGAATATCTTCTTGCAGGTACAAATCCCCTGACAAGTAACGGCTCCTTAAACTGCGAGGCAATAAATACGCCTTTAGACAAAAAAGCATTTTCCCCCTCCTCCCTCTCTATAAAAGAAAAAGATTTTTCACTGCCTAGTATTTCCATAAATAGGGAGCAGATAATCGCTAAAGAACTTAGCCCTCATCTTAAGAAAGTTGCTATATCACCTTTTGGCAAAAAGAGCTCCTCCACCAAAAAGCATAATTTCTTTGATGACAATCTTGAATGTAGCCTCTCCCTTCAAGCAATACTACAACACAAAGATCTTCTCCCCTCTTATATCGCAAAAAACTCCCCAAAAAAAGAAGGCAAAGTTCTAGCTCTTTCATTTCGCAGAAATAAGGAGCGCTCCCTTAAAAATCCCTCTTCTATACACCGCTTTCCTATTCATCTGAAGAAAACGACTTTTGAAAGTCATTTAGCAGAGAAAGCTCGCGCTTTTTTTTCAGAAGAAATTGATTTTCCCTCTTCTCCCCACCTTGATCCATTCCCAGCAAAGATTCACCCTATTTCTTTACTTACCAATCATTCCAACCAAGAATTTACCTTAAAGCAACAACAACATGATGGTAAAGAAAAAGTCCTCACCACTTTACCACGTAACGAAAAAGTTTCCACGAGCTACCGCTCTTTCCCAATAAAGCAAACAGAAAAAATTTTTAACAGCAACATTGTAGCTGTCAAACTACCAAGAACACAACAAACGGAAGAATTGTTTCAAGAAAAAGTCTATCCTACTTTTTTTCGTAACATCCCAGCGCAATTACAAAATGAAACCATCAGCTTTTTCACTCCAAAAGAAGTTTTTTTTGCAAAACAAGAACACCTCCAAAAACAAATTGCCTTATCCAAAATTGGAAAAAGCTCAGCCCTTACTTCCTTCAAAGAAAAAAGATCTTTTGATGCAGCTCTTGCAGATCGATCTTTTGACAAAGAGATAGCAAAAATAACTAACCCAGTAGAAGGAAAAAAAGGTAATCTAGAAAAACTTATCTTCGCAAAAATTCCTGAAAAAGAATTTAACACCAAAAAAATATCTACTACCGTTTCCTCTTCTCTCCAGAATAAAAAACCTATGCCACTGGATCGTATCACCCTTTCTGATAAGCTCCCCATCAAAAAAGTAGCGCTAACACAAGAAATAGCTTTACCAAATGCGCAAACCAAAAAGAAGGCGAAATTTTCCATGCACCCTATGCTTTCTCTTTTCAAAGCGCCTACCTCTTTCATCGAAGAAGAAGCCCGCTTTGTTGCTATTGAAACCAACAGAGGATCAAGGATGACAGGTTATGATCTCTTCAATTGGCCAAGCTTAGAAGATCTAAACACCATTTCCCTTTCTGATAATTTTTACCTTGATACCCGATTGCTCGATTCAGAACTATCCGATCAAATTGAATTTGCCTGCACCGTTCGAGCAAATGAAAAAAACCTCATCCCCACCCTTCCCATTCAAATACTCTATATTCTAGATGCCTCTTCCTCCATTGAAGCGCATCGATTTGGCCTCTTTAAAAAAGCCATTCTAGATTCTCTTGATTACCTTGATCGTAGCGCCACCTTTAATATTGCCGTCGTATCAAAAGGAAAAATCACCAAGCTTCGTGAACGTAATATCTCTCCAACCAAAAGTGGTAAAAGCTATGCAAAAAGATTTTTACGGAAAGTTGAGCAATCTTCTGCACCATCTTTTGAAGGGATGATTTCTGTCATTGCAAAAGAAAAGGCCCTTGCAAAGAAAAATAACTACCACCGATGCTGCGTTCTCCTCTCCGATGGAAATTTTGCAAAAAATATTCGTGTAAATAGCCACTCCCTAAATAAACTAAAAGAAGAAGATATTGGAAACTTTTCCCTCTACACCGCAACTGCAAGCGACAAAAATAATAAACAAATGCTCTCCTTACTCGCAAGATTAAATCATGGCTTCTCCCTCTTTACCAGAACACATGCCTCCTTCCCAAGGAAATTTTCCATGCTCGTTAAAAGAATCAAAGATCCCATCTTACATGACATCACCGTCACTTTCCCAGATGATGATTTTGCCATGGCATATAATGAAGGCAATATCGCCCCTATTCTTCATACAGGAAGAAATCTTACCCTCTTTGGATCTATTCCAGAAAAAAAGGGCGGTCGTATATTTATACAAGGACGGTCAGGCGATCGCTGGGTAAATGTAGTCAAAGAGATGCCACTAGAAGAATCTCGTAAAGGCAAGTATGGGCTACACAAAAAACTAGCTACCCAAAAAACCCTTTTTGCCATCCGCTCCTTCTTAGACACTGGCGATGAGACGCATTTAACCGATGCAAAGAAATACTCAGAAGAGTATGATCTTCATACTTTAGTAGAGTAAATAAACGATGGTACGAGTAGGCAGCGGAAAATTCAAAGGAAGGGCAATTAAAACCCCCGCAACAAAACTCACCAGAGTTTCTACCTCCTATTTTCGAAAAGTTATCTTTGACACCCTCGCCCCATTCATTCCAGAAGCAAGAGCTCTAGACCTCTTTGCTGGCTCAGGATCCCTTGGATTAGAAGCCATAAGCCGCAGCGCAAAAAGTATTGTTTTTGTAGAAAACCATCGTTTACCTCTTCAATCTATCAAGGAGAACATCAAGAACTTTGAAATTGCAACCTGTGCAAAAATCATAAAAAACGATGCCTTTGCCTACATCGAAAAAGAAAATGAACCTTTCGATCTTATTTTTCTTGATCCCCCCTACAAAACTCCTTTTTCCGAAGTAGAAAAACTTCTAAGAAATATCGACACAAAAAAGCTCCTTACCAAAGAAGGAGCTATATGCCTAGAAATTCCAAGCTTATACAAGGTAGAGGCTAAAGATCTCTCCTTTACGACCCTCTCTTTATTCAAAGAAAAGACCAAAGGAGAAACAACCCTACTATTTTATGAGTTCTTATCCTCATGATCTTTATGATCTTTAGGATGATGATGACAAGTTTTGCAACCCCTCTTCTTCATCGTAAGAGATAAAGATCCACCAGAGATCAATCCAATCAATGCAAAGATCAACACAGGAATAAAAATAGCAATAATTAGCAATACCACACCAGTAACCACTAACATCACTTTATCTTTATAGATAAAATCCAATGCCTTTGAAATCCCATCCATCATAGAACCAGGAACTAAAGAAGCTATAATTGCTAAAATCATGCAAAGCAATATAGACCACACCATCATCGCTCCACCCCAAATCAAGGTAAAGATAGCAGTTACCGCAAAAATTACACCCAGACCAATCTCTGATGCATATTTCTTTGCCGTCCCTTCAAGCTCTGAAACAGTAAAGCCTTTTTTATTTGGTTTCTCGTTATTTTCTTCCATTACACACCTTCTACCCATATAGGGCTATTTATACTCACATTTAATAATTTATCGTTTTTTTTACAATGCCTTTTTAGAATTTACAGAAAACGAAAGGGGAGGTATACTCGCTCTATCTATAAGCAGGTGTAATATCTACATGATTATCAAAGATATCAGTCATAAAAAATGGAGAAAGGGTGCATTACAATTTGTACATATATTCTCTTTTATCTCCCTTGTTTGTACTATTTTCCTCCTTCTTGGAAATTTTTTCTCCCCCTCTTTACCACTATCACAAAAAAATGCAGCATTAAATACCTCCCTCATAGCGGGTAAAAAAGAGGATTTTTTATGGAAAAAGCACGATAAAACGCCTACTCTCCCTTCCCCGCCCATAGAAACAGCTATCTTTTATGGAGGCGCTAACTTTCGACCAGATAAAAAAGATAACACCATCGCCCTATCTTCTGAAGGGCACAAAATCATAGCAAAGCTCCATGAGCCCATCTACTTTTCTACCACAGGAAAAGATATTCTTTTTTCAGAGGAAGATACCCCCTTCTGCATCACCCCGATACGCGCAACAAAAAATGAGCTACAAGTCACTTTGACCACAACCTATAGAGGAAAAAACGGCAAAGTTATATACAAAAAGTCCACACCAAAAACGCTCTCTAAAAAAGAAGGGAAACACTCCCCTGTTTCCACCGCCTCGGCAAATGCATGTAAAAGTCTGTCTAAGACACAGTTTCTAGGACCAGACACCTTATTATCCATCTATGGCGATAAAAAAGATGCTGCTATTAAAAATTGCTCTCGCCTTCTCTTTAAAAATAATAGCAAAGCAAAGTGCTTTCCCATCAAAAAAGGGGACTTATTTCATTTTATCGATGGAAATTGGGTGATCACCAAAGAGCCCGCAAAAGATGCTCCTCTTTTTGTCATCACCTCCCTCTCTAAAAAAGCTCTTAAAGGCACCTTTTGGAATGAAAGTGGCTTTTTCTCTAAAGACTATACCATCCCCTTCACAAGAAGAACCACAAACAACATCCATACCTTCTCCTTTGACAAAGTATACCGCAGAAATAGCGATTCAGTAATTTGTACGATCAAAGATCGCACCTTTTTACTCAAACAAAATGACTGGCTCATCAAAAAAAATGCCTCGTGGCATAATTTGAAAAAACTCTCCGAACTCAACCACATTTTAGATCTACAAACTGCTACAGAAATCATTATTTTTGAAGATATAATAAAGGAAAAAGATCGGGAAGTATTTATAGGTTATATATTTGACAAAACAAGATCAAATTACAAGAAATTACAAATTCCCCTTAAAAAAAAAGAAATCGTTAGATATACTAAGTAGTAATTATTTGCAGGATACCCCTTGAAAAAAAGAGCCATTACCATCCTTTTTACTATTCTTATCGCTTCACTGCATGGTTATACTATTGAAGATAAGAAAAAAGAGCTTG
>JAHZKV010000005.1 GCA_022600215.1 bacterium | reverse complement strand
GAATCTCTCTGATGCGTGCTCAAACATTTCTTGAAGCCCTCAATTCATGAAGATTGGCGTTGATGCGACTCCCTTATGCGATCACCTTACCGGAGTGGGCAACTACGTCTATTACCTCTTAGAGAGTCTAATAGAAAAAAGACCCTCCGATCATTTCTATCTTTATGCCATCAAAACAAGTCGATCATTAAAGAGATTTGCACATGTGGACAATGTGACGATACGCCTCCTTCCTTTTCTGAGTATCGCGATCTAGGGAAAGATATCGTCCCTAATATTTTATCGAATTTACTTCATGTGGAGGAAGTGATCGATGGAAGAGATCTAGGGGAGATCTTTGCAGGGGAAGAGGTGATTGTTTGTGGTAGTGGCATCTCGCTTGATAGTGCGATAGAGCAAATACTGCAGATGAGGCACCGACCTTTTATTATCGCGACAGGAAGCAGCATACATAAGTTATTAGACAATGGTATTATCCCAGATTTTTTTGCCGCAGTAGATCCATTGCCAGTGGGTGATGCTTATGAAAGGTTAGAGCATTTATCTATTCCGTTGCTCTATCAAAATCGAACAGCAAGGGATTTGGTATACCAACACAGCGGTCCAAAAATTTATATGGGCAGCTCGAAGGGATGGCAAATAGAAGAGAGCATGATGGGGGAGATGGAGAGGGATAACTTCTTCTTTGATGCCGGGTATAATGCAGGGAATTTTGGTGCCCATGTGGCGCTCGCTCTTGGTTGTAAAAAGCTTATCTTGGTAGGGATGTGCGGAGTGGCAAAAGAGGGGGAAGAGGGTATTTTAGAAAAAGAAAACCTTCGAACACGTGCAGACCTTCTCTATGGGATGGATTTTTTTCAGGTGCTCTCCGAAAATTTTCCTGAGGCAGAAGTAGAGCAGCTAAGTGATGGGTTGTCATTTGCTCGTGCAACGAAAATAGAAAAGGTAAATTGCACTCCAAAGAAAAAAGAGCTGGTGTTGCCTCCCACAGAAAAATGGGATAGCGAGCAAGCAAAAAGAGTGATCGATCGTTATTTTGATCATTCGATGAAAGAATCGCTCGAAGAGTTTTTACAGCAGCCAAGAAAAAGTGTTTCAGAAAAAGAGGCGCTAGCAGCATGTTTGCTTGCAGAGCTCTCTTTAGAGCCGCTCTATCTACATTTTTTGCAGCCACTTTGGGAGGTATGGAAATATTTGATTCCAAATGCAGAGGATACCTTTGCTAAGCTCACCTTTTTTTATTCTGTTTTAAAAAACCTGTCAGAAGAAAAGACAGGATTCGAGGCAGAGGCTTTTTTTCTTTTTGGAAAGAGGGAGGGGAGGAGCAAAGAGAATGATGATGCAGGAGTGCTTCGAACAGAGGCGTATTTTTATCGTGGGAAGAGGGAGAGGAGCGTTAAAAAGTATAAAGAGGATGGATCGCTTTTATCTATGCAGGAGATGAAAAAAGGATTGCGTCATGGCGCTTATCAGGTATTTTCTGGGGTTCATAAGGTGCGGGAAGGGACTTTTGTAGAAGGCGCACCACATGGGGTGCAGCGCTGTTTTTATGATGGGTTTGTAATAGATGAAGTAGAGTTTAATCTAGGAAAAAAGTGCGGTATTCATAAAAAGTTTTCTCTAGATGGCACCCTTCGCGCTAAAGTTATCTATCAAGAGGGAGGTGAATTGTTTGACACCTATTATTTTGATAGCAAAGGGCAAAAAAATTACGAAGCAGTTTGGAAGGGGTCCCTCTTTTTAGAAAAGAAGTTTGAAGGTGGTAAAGTCATCCATTCTCGGGAAGGGAAATTAGTGGCAGGCAAAGTGGTAATGGAGGATCGATGAGTTTATTGAGCAAATATCCAGAGCTTGGCCCTCTCTCTATCTTTTTAGAAAAGGAAGAAGGGAAGTACCAGCAAAAGGAGGCTTTTCCAGAAAAGGTAGAAGCAGAGGCGCTTTTTGTCTTTGGGATTTTTCCTTTGCAGTCAAATTTTACCACTTTTTTACGTAGCAATAAAAATATAGAGGTGGTCTTTTTAGTAGATACCCTTGCCGAGCTGTTATATTTTGTAGATGCAAAATTAGATAAAGGGTTTGAAGAGGAGCGTCTCCATGTGATGTGGAAGGAAGATGGGTGGGAGGATATTGCTTTTGCAGAGGCGGTAGCGCGACGTTTTCCTTATGAAAAGGTAGCCTTTTTACAAAATGGGATAGAAGATACGCGTTTTGATTTACTCAAGAAGACCTTTTTACGTAAGATGGTACTAGAAAATTCCGTACACAAAGAGCTGATAAACTATCCAAAGCTCTGTGAAAATCTTTTTGCAAATATACCAAAGCTTGCAGAAGCATTTGATATAGGGTTGTGGAAGGATGCTTTTGTAGGTGTTCCAGCGATTATTGGAGGGGCAGGCCCATCGCTTTCTAAGCATCAAGAGGCGTTGCGCGCTATGCAAGATAAGGCACTTATTTTTGCAGGAGGATCAACGATTACTGCGATGGATAGGCTTGGCATCGACCCACATCTACTTTTTGCAATTGATCCTAATGAAGAGGAGTATGATAGGCTGCGCTATAGCTACCAGTTTGATGCGCCGCTTATCTATGGCAACCGTGTACAAAAAGATATCTTCCGCTTCTTCTCAGGAGGGTATGGTTATCTTCGCACAGGGACAGGTGGACTCTTTGATGAGTATATGGATGATAAGCTTGGAGTTAAAAGTTATGATATCTTACAGCATCTTTCGGAGGAGGCCCTTTCAGTAACGACTATTGCGTTGATGGTAGCCATTCATCTTGGGTGTAATCCTATCTATTTTGCTGGGGTAGATCTGAGCTTAAAAAAAGAAAAGCGATACAGCGGCGATATCTTAGCAGCGTGGGAATCATCGGTAAAAGTGGATCCCCAGCAGCAGACAAGGTGGATGATGGAGAAAGATGTGATCGATGCTGTAGCAAAAAGCTATCCAGCAAAAGATTTTTTCGATGCAACAGGCGATGGCACAACTTTTCAGCAAGTGCCAGTGAAAAGGATAGAAGAAAAGCATTTTAAGAGGCAAAAATCTCTTGCTATACGCATAGCCAATTTACAAAAAGAGAGTAAATTTAACATCACCCCCTACCAAATTATGGAAGAGATGGGGGAGATAAAAGGTTCATTGGAAGTGTTGATAGGGTTTGTAGAAAAGTATCTAGAAGGAGAGCTGGTCTATTCCTTATTTGTCTATGAGGTAGAAGAAAATAAGGCTTTTGATTTATTCTTCAAGGGGATGGTTATGGCGCTGGAGGCGCCTCTTATAAAGAGGTTGCGCGTAGAGAAAAAGCGTTATAGTGAAGAGATGGTAACCAAAGAAATTTTTGCAAAGGTGCTCGAAGAAGCAAAGAAATTGTTCTATTTAATCTAGCTTATGTTATGAATAAAATATGAATAAAATTTTTGAAGCAAAGTCCGTAGATGGGGAAGAGTTTGTTCTCTACCAACTTCGTCTGTTAGAAGATAATTTTTGTTATATCCTTGCGCAAAATGGTGTGTGTGTCTGCGTTGATCCAGGCGAGAGTGATATCGTAAGGAGTTTTGTAGAAGAGCAAGGGCTAGAGCTAGAAGCTATCTTGCTTACCCATTTTCATACTGATCATGTAGCCGGCTCCACAGAGCTTAAAGGGGAAAGCAAGGTGCCAATTGTCGGACCAAAGCATAAAGAGCTAGCCTTCCTTGATCAAGAGGTGATGGAGGGTGATGAGCTATCCCTTGGGCCTTTTGCTATGGAGATAATCCACGCCCCTGGGCATACGATGGAGCATCTTATGTACTACTTTCCAGAACTAAAGCTCCTCTTTTGTGGCGATGTGTTATTCCTCGGTGGGTGTGGTAAGATGTTCGAAGGGAATGAGCATCACTATTTCCACTCTTTCGAAAAGATGAAAAAACTTCCAGGCGATACTATCCTCCTTGTTGGGCACGACTACAATAAAAAAAATATCGATTTCTTACAGCATCTCACGCCCTCTTTTTCCGAAAAGGATATGGCGGAAACAGATACCCATCACACTCTAAAAAAAGAGCTCGCCATCAACCCATTCCTTGCAAGCAAAAGTCCTACCGCCTTCCTTGAGCTCTACCAAGCACGTGATGCTTTCCGTTCAGGGCTTCGCCCTGAAGACCCACCAAAGGGTAATAACCCTTTGGAAACCCCTCGTTGATTTTTTTGTAGATACAAAAAAATAAATACATACATTTTTTGAATATAGTCGGTTTAACGAATGGTCTTTTCTATTTTTTTGTATCTACAAAAAAATCAACGATGGGTTCGTTAAGGGCGTGGCCCTTAACCGGGGTATGGGGCAGCGCCCCATAACACTTTCTCTTGCAGGGAAAGGGGGATTTTGTGATCATACTTTTATGAAATGTGGATATGGGTTTTTGTTATTTTTGCTGGTGGGGTGCTCAACGGCGGATGAGCGTGTGCAGAGCAGGCGTATGCAGAATAATAAGAGTACGGAGAAGATCTATCGCCTCTCTCATGAGAAGGTGTATGAGGAGAAGGAACAAAAGCTGGTAAAGAGGGAGCCCTACCCTTGGGAGAATGCCGCAGATTTTCCAAAGATAACGATGAATATGCTTCGTTGTCGTGGGTGTAGTAGTAATAAAGAGCGTACACGTGGGGATAAGGCTTTTACCGATTGTAATGGGATGAAAGATCATGGCCTTCCTTATGTTGATGGGGAAGAATTTGTCTACCCTGTCCTTGTCTCTCTTCTTAACAAAGTACAAAATTCACTTAATAAAAAGGTGGTAGTCACCTCAGGGCATCGCTGCCCCAAGCATAACGATTACCTCAACCTCGGAAAATCACGTATCTCTAAGTATATGATTGGTGCCTGCGTAGACTTTTTTATCGAGGGGATGGAAAATGATGCCGAGCAAATTGTAGAAGAAATTATCTCTCTCTACAAAGAAGATAGCGATAACTATTGCCATTTTACCAAAAGCAAGAGCAGTAAAGGCACCCCCTCTTGGCGTAATAAGGAAATTTCCATCTCCATCCAAAAAGAAGGGGAGCATTCCATCCTCTACAAAAAAGATCACCCCGTCCTCTCCATCTCCGTCCGCTATGATCGACAAAAAGGCGAGCATGTCCATCTTGATTGGAAGCATGCCTATCAAGGTTTCATCGTACATTAAAACTTAGGGCTTTGCCCCAAACCCCAGCAAAGGGTAATAACCCTTTGCAAACCCCTCGTTGATTTTTTTGTGCATACAAAAAAATAGAAAAGCGAAGGGATTCTAAAGGGCAAAGTCATAAGGGGGAAGATATTATCATACATTACTGTTTGGGGCAGGGTCCCCAATACTCGGGCAAAGCCCTAAGAGAGATGGGAGGGCGCGATGGGAAGGTTCTGGGAGGAGGGGGTTGATGAGGAGGTGGTCGATATGTGCATTTTGTAGGGCTTTGATACCTTTTTTGGTATCTTCGAGGCCGATGGCATCTTTGGCGGCAACATTTTTTTTCTGGAGGGCGAGGAGGTATCCATCGGGTGCGGGTTTTGGGTTTTGGTAGTCATCGCGTGTGATCCATGGGGAGATGGAGTTTAGGAAGGGGAGGTGTTTTGCAATTTCTTCGACGTCGCACCTGTCGGAGTTGGTGACGATGGCGGTGTCTATTTTTTGGTTATGAAGAAAGGCTACAAATTCTTTTGCTCCTTCCATTGCTTTTACTTTTCCTTGCTTGAGGAGCTCGCGATATTTTTCTGTCTTTTGTTTACGTACTTCTTGCCAAGTGTGTGGGAAGTCGCGATATTTTGCGCGCACGGTTTGCTCGAAGAGGTCTCTGTTGTCGGAGTGGGCGATCATGCAATAGATGGAAAAGTCGAGGGGGAGGGGAAAGCCCATGTTTTTTAGAGTTACCATGTATGCTTCGTGATGGAGCCTTTCTGTATCGACAAGGAGGCCATCAAAGTCAAAGCATACAAGCTTTTTCTCTGCAAAATATTTTTCAAATTCAAACATTACCGATGACCGGACTCGAACCAGCACCTTGTTGCCAAGAGCAGATTTTGAATCTGCCGCGTCTACCATTTCGCCACATCGGCTTAAAAATGCTTCTATTATATCCCTATCATCTTTTTACTTCAACCCATTAGTCGTACAATACCTTTTCAAGGGAGAGGCCGTGGGCGGGAGCTTGGAGGAGGTTGTGGGTATTTTTTTTGGAATGGAGGATCTTTTCTAGCTCTTGGAAGGTGATTTTTTTTGCTGCGATACCTATGAGTGCGCCGGTGATATTTCGTACCATTTTGTAGAGGAAGCCGCTGCCGTGGAAGGTGAGGGTAAATCCTTCTTCTGTGGGATTTAGGGTGATGGAGTAGATCGTTTTTATGGGATTGGGGCTCCCTTCTTTTTCAATTTGCTTGGCAAAGGCGGAGAAGTCTTTGGTGCCGATGAAGATTGGGATGGCTGCTTGGAGTAGGTCGAGGTCGAGGGGGTAGGGGTAGTGAAAATGGTGATGGCGGGAGAAGGGGTTGAGTGTTTTTTTGGTAGAGATATGGTAGCGGTAGATTTTTCCGGTGGCAGAAAAGCAGGGATGAAAATCATCTTCTGCATTTTCTATGTGGTAGATGGAGATGTCGTCGGGTAGGAGGCTGTTAAGAGATTTTTCGAGCTTATGGAGGGGGATTTCTTTTGGGAGGGTCGCTGTAGCTACTTGCTGTTTAGCATGTACTCCGCGGTCGGTCCTCCCGGCGCCAACAATTAGCACCTCTTGCTGGAAGATCTGCTGAAGAGCCCCCTCGATTGTTCCTTGCACACTTTTTTTGGTGTTTTGTCTTTGCCAGCCAAAATATGCTGCGCCATCATAGGCAATGATAAATTTAATTTTCATTTTCTTATCCAAAATTGGATTCAATTATACCAAAAAGGCAGATAAATAAAAAGCCTACTACAAAAGTAGTAGGCGATAGATATCATAAGATATATTTTATAGACTTCTTAGTCTACATGCTTGTTGATATGTCCAGGCATTTTGAACATAGAAATAGCGCGTTTGCTTCCGAAAATTTTAGCTAGTTTATCGTCTGGTTTGATATTACGCATATTGTCTGGATCTTGAAGCTTATGCTTCTTGATATATTTCCAAAGATTTTTTGTAATCTCTGTTCTTGGCATTGGCCCCTTCCCACAAACTGCTTGTAGCTCTGGGCTCAATTTTAGTTTTCTCATAAATGCTGAGTTAGCTTTTTTAGCCATATACTGTCTCCTAGGTGATAAAAGTTTTATTTTACAAACATTCCTCTATGTTTGCCAGGGAAATCTTTTCTCGTCAAGAAAGTTTCAAAAAACTCTATTCACAAACCGCAGTTTTGTTCCTTACTAGAGATGAAAAAAACTTTTTAATTTGCTCTTTGCTTGCAGGTCCTTGCTTTTCTTCTGCTGCTAGTTCAGGTTCCTCATCGGAATTATCTGCAGATGCTATGAAAGCATCATGGAGATTTCTTCCTAAAGGTGTTTGGACAGAAGCAGCACCGCCGCCGCCATCATCTTCTTCTTCATCAATAACAAGATCATCTAGAGATAAACGACTAGTAGGGGTAGATGAACGGCGACTACTTGGAGGTGTTCTTGGGCTATGTATTAAGGATAAGGAAATTCTAGACCTAGGTGGAGACCCTTCTTCTGTCACTAGACTAGAGCCATCGGAGGCAAAAAAATGGGGGAATGCATCATCTGCCTGTCCACCACCTTCTTCTAAGGTGACAGATATGGTAAAGTCTGCTCCGTCTAATAAATTATGCATTACTTGAGATAGGTTGGATTCTAAGAGTGCAGATCCATCATCCAATTTACTGTATGTTCTATGAAGTATTTGCGCGACTTGCTCTTCTAAATATAATTCTGCCTGCTTCTTATCCTTTTTTATTTGATCTTGTGCTCTTTTAAGTATCGCTAAGAGATGTTCTTCTATTGCACTGCGCACATCTGCGGGAGAAGTTCCAATCTCTTGAATTAAATTGTGTCTCAATTGAGGTATAGCTGTGCGAAGTATTTCATACAGATGTCTTTGTCCTGTAATGAGTCTTTGAAGGCCTGTTTCAAATAACTTCTCTTGAGTTTCGGTAGTACTTCTTTGAAGGTGTAAAAGAGCTTCTCTTATGTCTGTGGTGTGGTGGCTAAGAGATTCCCATCCATCTTGTGGATCACCATCTGCAAGAGCTACATCGGTACACAGATCGACACATCTATTATCTTGCTTACTCATTTCCTCTAGTAAGAGGTACATTTGAATATATTGCCATGCTTGTGTTTGAAATTGTTTATGTGCGTGATCTATGTCTGCAGCAGATACGGTTCCTTTTCCTTCTGCAGCAGCAGCTGCAGCAGAAGGAGGTCTTTGATCTTTTATTTGTTTTTTTAATTTCCTGTTTTCCATTTTTAAAAGCAAAAGTCCAGTTTGTAATTGTGTGCACTTTTCTGTAGCCTCTGTCAATTTTGTTTGAGCCTCTGCTTGCAGTCTTTCTTTTTCTATATTGAATTGATTTTTGAGTCTTTTGGTATAGAGGAAGAAAGCTGTGCTCACTACGGTTACAGCTATGATGGTGGTGAGAATAGGATGGATGGTGATGAATAGGGTGATTTTTTCACCAAGGTATACGCCCATATCTCTTATGCTTCTTTGGGGTAGCGGGGTGGTAGAAGAAGGAGCTGGAGTAGGAGTTGCATCTAGAACTATTTTTGGATCGCTAGTTGGGGGAGGCGCTTCTACTTTGACAGGAGGGGGTGGAGGAGGATTTTTTGGATCAGTTGGCGTGGAAATTTCTGGCTTTGTAGCAGTAGGAGTTGGAATATCATTCCATGGTACCATGCGCAAGCGTTGTGCACTTACATATGCCATATTTCGAGCCCTTTATTAATATAACGTAAAGGTATCATAAGTTAAAACTCTATTAATGGGTAGAGTTATTTTAATTTGAAAGCTTTTCTAAATTCAAAATATTTTTAGTAAATAAAGTGGTATTATTGATAACCATGGAGAGGGGATCTGCTTCGAGCTCTTCTATCTAATTTTCCACCCTTCCTTGGATTCCGAACAGGGGAGATGATTTTCGAAGTGAAATCATAAAGTTGTATTTCTTTTAAGAAAAATTCCCACATTTTATCTCTATTACCTTGACTTGCAGTTTTTGCAGAATCAAAAACGCCACTGTAAGTTGTATTTTTCATAAGCATCTCATGAACTTGCAACTCCGGGTTGTCATTCATAAATGTTTGGAACTCTTTGTATAAACCTTGAATTAATTCAGCCTTTTCTGTGATTTGTTGCTTTTGGTGTGCAATAAGGCGTTTTTTCTTTACTACCCAAACGATGCATAGTGTTATCGTTACGGTGATGAGGATACCAGAGACTACTGGGTAGGTGGTTACAAAGAAAGTCACTTTGTGGGCAGCTCCTGTAGTGAGATCTTTTATTTTGTGCACGATAGAGGGGACATGTTGCACAAAAAACGCTTCTATTTTTTTGAGGAGTAGTTGTAGCAGTAGTTCAATCTTTTCGGTGGTAGAGAGGAATTGGGCTACGCCTCGTTGATAGAGTGATGGTGGGGGGAATGTATTTGCAACGAAAGTAGCGCTTGGAATGGGACGAGGAAGAGCTGCAGGTGGTGGAGGGGCAGTGCTTGTTGGTGGAGGGGCAGTGGGTAAAGTGGTAGAGTTATTAGGAGTATTTGGTGCAGCTTTGAGTGAAAGAGGAGCGCTCTTAATAGTAGCAATATCTGGAACATGTTTCCAGTCAACCCTTTGCCATAATCTGCTTGTGCTTACAAATACCATCGCACGTTATTTTGTTAATTTAGAATAAAGTTATCATAAATCAAAAACAAATTGATGGATAGGATTTTTTTTAATTTACCTACAAAAAAAAGCCAGTGCAAAATTTCTACACTGACTTTTTATAATGTACTTTTCCTTATTCGTCAAATAGCCCTGTTGCAGGTGTACCTGCAAGTAAGCTATCTCCAGCAGCAACACCTAAACCAAAACTAGAGGAATCTGATCCAGAAGAACTGTCTGTAGAACCTTGTCCTCTTCTATCTAACCTTGGAGTCGTATCTGTAGGGAGAGTAATAGGGCTAGCACGAAGAGAAAATAATGAACCATCTACTTCTTCTTGAGGTGAACTAGATCTTGTAGAGCTATTTCCATCAGAATCAAAAGATGCCCGAGCTAGACCATGTGCATGATCAACCTCAAAACTTGGAGTTCTTGTTTCAAATGAGGCATGATGATCTTGTTGAGGAGCACCTTCACTTCTTCCAAGTAGTCGTGCAACTTGCATTCCAATTACCTCGGCGCTTGCAATGCCATGGAATCTAGCTTCAAAATCGTCGGTTGGAGGATTTCTTTTCAGTGCATCAAATGTTCTTTTGAGCTCTTTTATTTCAGCCTGTAATTTTTCAATTTCAGCATTTCTTTCTTCAATCATTATAGCAGCTTGTTTATTTGAAGAAGCAAAAAGCTCTAACAGTTGAGCAGTAGAAACTACTTCTCCTGCTAAACCTAAAGATTCTATTGTAACTTGTTGAAGTGCTTGTTGTAGCTGAAAAAGTTTTCTTTCTAGACCTTCAATCATTAATTCATATTGCTCAATTTGTCCTTCTGCTGCGAGCTTTTCTAAAGCAAGGTCACAGATGCCATCTTGCATTTTCTCAGCTTCTCTTTTGTGTGAGGCAGCAAGCCTTGCTTCTGCGGCAGCTGCTGCTGGAGGCGTGTGATTACTGGTTATTACTTTTACATCTTGAGGAGCAAGGGCGGTAGGCGATTGCTCTTTACCAGAAGATGCTATTAGATACCCGATTGCTCTAATTACTAAATCGGTAATAATACCTACAACAACGCTTGCTGCAAGTAAAGCATATTTTGCATTTTCTGGGTTAGTTAGGGCGGAAATTACTCCTGAAGAATTTGGGGCGGATACTGCTTGTGTCATTATACGGTTACCTCTTTATTATTTAGATCAAATTGGTTTAGTGGATCGCAGTTTGTAGGTAATACAACCAATGCGAAGTAAGTTAGAAGAAATGCTGAGTGAGCCGTGTTTTTTAGATTTTCGAAGCGGCACTCGTTTGCAACGGCTCCAGCAAGTTGTCCACAAGTTTTTTGAATACAATTCATAGGAAATCTCCTTTTTTTTATTTAATTATAACAGAGTGTATTATTAAATAACCTGTAAATACATTTTTATTTATCATAATTATCGTTGTAAAAATATATTTAAAATTTAAACTATATGTTTTAGAGGGAAAATGTTACTTGGAATTTTGGAGATCTTTTGGTATCCTTTATAGGTAAAAAGTGATGACGGTGACATGCGAGAAAATATATCGAAAGACATAAAGGTGTTTGGGGAGAAGATTTCAGGTATGGGGAGGTATCTTTGACCTCTCTGCAAAGGAAAAAGAGCTCAGCGATTTAGAAAAGCAGATGGAAGATCCCTCTTTTTGGGATAATAAGGAAGAGGCTGAGGTGACGGTAAAGCGGGTTTCAGAGCTAAAATCTTGGGTTTTTCCATTAAAAAAATTACTTGGTCAATTTGAAAGTATTCATGCGATGTATCCCGAGGTAGAGGCTTTAGGGGACGAAGAGCTTTTGGCCGATTTAGAGGGAGAGCTTTCTGAGGCAGAAAAGCTTCTAGAGGAGCTCGAAGTTAGGCGCATGTTTACCCGTAAAGAGGATAGCTGCGGTTGTTATCTCAGCATCAATGCAGGGGCAGGGGGCACCGAGTCGTGCGATTGGGCACTCATGCTTTTTCGTATGTATATACGTTATGCAGAGAGAAAAGGTTGGAAGGTGGAGGTGGTAAGTGAACTCGCTGGAGATGTCGCTGGCCTGAAAAATGCAACGATCAAGATGGATGGCGAATATGCCTATGGTTATTTGCGAGCAGAGACAGGGGTGCATCGCCTGGTGCGTATTTCCCCTTTTGATAGCAATGCCAAGCGTCATACGAGTTTTGCGTCAATAGAGGTGGTGCCTGTTCTTACAGATGATATCGAAGTAGAGGTAAAGAGCGAAGATATTCGTGTCGACACATTCCGAGCATCAGGAGCTGGGGGGCAGCATGTGAATACTACCGATTCTGCAGTGCGAATGACGCACACCCCAACAGGGATAGTAGTTTCTTCGCAGCAAGAGCGCTCGCAAATCAAAAATAGAGATACTTGTTTAAAGATGCTCAAAGCAAAGATCTACCAAAAGAAGCTCGAAGAAAAAAAGCAAGAGCTAGAAGGGCTTGCCGGAGAGAAAAAAGAGATTGGTTGGGGCAGTCAAATTCGTAACTATGTACTTCATCCTTACACTTTAGTAAAAGATCCTCGTACCAAGTATGAAGATGGGGACACCAAGAAGATTCTCGATGGCGATATCGATCCATTTATCCATGCCTATTTGAAGATGGTAGGGGGCGAAAGTGTCAAATAAGGAAAAGATCACAGAAGATAAAGATTATGACATTCGATTTTCTTACTACACCGATGAAAACTTCTTGAAAGAAGCAATGGAAGAGGAAGAGGTGCGCAGGTGGTACCCACCATCTTCTGATTCTGATGTGCAGATATTTATTCGTAACTGGGCAGGATTTGCAAGGTATAAATGTAGCCTTACTGCATGCTACAAAGGGGAGGCGATAGGGATGGCGACCATTTTTTTGATGCCGTACGTGAAGGTATCGCACCTAGCAATGGTCTACCTAGTAGTAAAAAAAGAATTTCAAGGGAAAGGGGTAGGCTATTCCCTTCTAAAAAATATCAACCACCTTGCAAAGACCAACTTCAACTTAACTTCCTTGCATATAGAAGTATTTGGTAATTGTCCCATGATATCTCTTGCAAAGGAGCTAGGCTATAAAGAGCTCTTCACACAGAAAAATTTTGTAGAGTTGGATGGAAAAATGGAAAGTCGCACGATACTAGAAGTGGATTTGAAGGGAGGAAGCTAGTGGAAGAGTATAGCGATGATAGCGTGAAAATTCGTAACCTAGAAGATAGCGATGCAGAGTATCTATCACAATATTTGATGGAGCCGGAGGTGCTTGCCTTCTACCCAATGAGCAACATGGCAGAGGTACAAGAGTCGATAAAAATTTGGAAGCAATATGGACGTCGCGGCAATGCCTTCACTGCAGAGGTAAATCATAAACCAGCAGGGATGGCAATTATCTATGTGAACACCTTCAAAAAGCTTTCAAGGCAAGCGCTTTTTGCTATCGTAGTAGGAGATAAATATCGTGGTAAAGGAGTAGGGACAAAGTTGATGAAGCATATCATGTATAAAGCAAAGCATACCTTCGGCATCTACAACCTACACCTCGAGGTATATGACGGTAACCCCGCCATCTCCCTCTACAAAAGATTAGGATTTACAGAGTATGGCGTACATGAAAATTTCATGCGCGAGCAAACTAGTGATAAAAAAAGAAAAAAAATAATGATGGAGATAGACCTTCGAACAATAGAAGTATAGGAGTGGGGTTCCATCCCACACCCCGCTCAAGGATCAAGATCCTTAAGAAACCTTTGATGGATTTTTTGTGTGTACACAAAAAATAAAAAGCGAAGGGGTTAGGTAGAGCTCAAGAAATAGGAGAAGAGAGAATGGCAGGACATAGTAAATGGGCAAATATTAAACATAAGAAAGCGCGAGCCGATGCTAAGCGTGGCAAGGCATTTTCTGCGGTAACGAAGGAAATTATTGTCGCGGTGAAGATGGGGGGAGGCGATCCGAAGATGAACCCTCAGCTACGTCTTGCTATTTCGAAAGCAAAAGCGATCAACCTTCCAAATGAAAATATTGAGAGAAATATTAAAAAAGCAGAATCGAAGGATCAGTCGAATTTTGATGAGGTAGTCTATGAAGTATATGGCGCAGGTGGTGTAGGAATTATTTGTCGAGGACTGACCGATAATAAAAACCGTACCGCTTCTGATATGCGTATTGCAACAGGTAAGCGCGGGGGGACCATTGCAAGTCCTGGGAGCGTAGCCTTTAACTTTGATAAGCTCGGCATTATGCAGGTAGAGAAAGGGGAAGTAGATAGCGATAAATTGTTTGAAGAGGCGCTAGAAGTTGGTGCTATCGATTTTTCTGATGAAGCAGAGGAAGTTTTTGTGATCACCACCAGCCCAGAAGATTTGTATAAAGTAAAAGACGGGCTAGAAGAAAAGGGATATCAAATAAAAGATCCTGCATTAGAGATGGTAGCAAAAACGCTTGTAGAGTGTAGCGAGGAAGATCGGGAAAAGAATTTAGCGCTCATTGAATTCATAGAGGACCTAGGAGATATTGACGAAGTCTTCCACAACATGCACCTTTGAGGTGTTTCTTTTTGGTATCTTTTCATCATCTTCCTGCTCGGAGTACCTAACAAACGTACACCTTCGCAGGAAGAAGATGAAAACCTCCACAAAAATAAGCACCTCAAAGAGAGAGTACGTATGTACACCTTCGCCGCCATTTTTGCACGCACAAAAAAAATAACCGCCTCACAAAATCTAGGCGGCAACGTTTTCGAGGGCTTTGATTTTTTGTTTGATGAGGTTTGCGCGCTCTTTTGGGGTCATTTCACCAGGAATGGAGATGACGGGGTAGTATTTTTCGTAAGCAGCTTTGATTTTTAGGCCAAGAGCAAGAGCCTCTTTTGTACTTTCTCTTCGAATAGGATTTTTCTCCAAAGAGAAGTTTTTATTGTTATATGGTTCGATATAAAAGATAGCGGCGTAGCGATTTCCAACGTCTAGTTCGTGGAGTTTTTTTTCTATTTCGCGGTATTCTTTCGTGTCTTTGCGGCCATTAATTTCAAGATATACAAGGTTGTCAAGCATCCCTCTATCGACAAAAAATCGGGAGGGTTTTTTAGCTAAGAGTTTTGCTTCTGTTTGAAGTTGTCTTTTAAAGATAGTTGGTTGAAAGTTATCTTTTAGCCAAGGTTCACAGTCACCTTTTGCAATGCATTCCTCAATCAGTTCTGTTGCTACTTCTTTGATGGTTTCCTCTCCATCTTTTTTTAGTTCATTAATGATAGAGGTTTTTCCAACAGAAGGTGCTCCTATGATGGCATAGATCGCAGTTGCAATATATAAAAAATTAAACATAATATTATTCCTTTCGTAAACTTAATAGATCATTAGTAGTAATTTCCGTATAGCTAAACGCTTCCTCTTGAACTTTTGCTCCTTCAATTAAGATTGCAAGACGTTTTTTATTTTTTCGAGAGAGCATTTGCTGGCAGGTAGAAATAAAAGTTTGGTAGTCAAGATTCTTCAGCGCTTCAACTTTCTTTTTATTTCTATCAAAATCTCCTCCATAGGTAAAAGCAAGCTCAAAGTTTATGGCTGCATGTTGAGAGAGGTTTTCGCACGGTTTTTCTAGATTTGTAATTTCCGATTTTTTTACGGCTTCAAAGCGCTCCTCTGAAATTTCCGATGCCAGGTTTTTGCTAAAGTTTTCTAAGAAGAGTTCATATCTTGCAAGGAGCTCTTCAGGGTAGTGGGTAGTGCTTTGTACGATAAAATATCGCATGAGCTCACCTTCTATATTCCTTGGAACAGAAGCAGTGATATATCCAGTTTGTTGGTTGGAGCGAAGCTCCGTATAGAATGCTTCCCCAATAATAGGAGAGAGAACTGCAAGAGGGGCATTATTCTTATAAGAAAAAGACCCACCATCAAGAGCTAAGATAGCAGTATTACCATGCATGGATGTCTTTACCTTTACCATCTTTGGAAAAGGTTTTCCTGAATAAAATGGAGTAAATTCAGGGATGAGTTCACCTGCGCTATTGCCCTCTTTAGAGCCAAGGGTGGTTTTGATACCACTATAGTGAACAAGGGCGCTTTCTTTATCGATATTTCCGCTGATGTACACTTTAAGATGGTTGTTTTGTAAGACATTGGAATGAAAGGTTTCATATTCTTCAAAAGTAATGCTTTCAATAGCAGCACTTTTTTGCGAAGAGCTCATGTGGACATTTGAGAGCAAGCTGGTAATCAGCCTCATTCCTTGTCGGAAAGGGAGCTCTTTATTTTCATCTTTATAGGAAATAGAGAGCTGTTCTTTTACTTGAAGGAACTCTTCTTTTGAAGGGCTCTTGCTTACCATGGTGGATAAAAAGGACATCATGTAGCTACCAATTTTATCATGGTAACCATCAACGCTAATATTTAGACCAAGCTGATCGGCATAGATTTTGGTACTAATTCCTGCAAAAGCACCTTCTGCCGTAAGGCTTGCAAGTTTGCGATTCAGCATAGCAGCAAACAGCTGGTTTTTGCAAAGAGAGGCTGTAGATGCATTAATTTCTGGTGATTTTAGCCGAATTTTAACTTGCGTTTTAGGGACCAGGTAGTGCGTATCTTGTAAGTAGTAACAAATGCCTCCTTCATCATTTGCAATTAGGGAGGGATTTTCAATAGCAGCAGTTGCTTCTTCTACTAGTAGTTTTTGGTGTTTGGAGACATATGGGTTTGGGTTAGGAAGGGTGAAATCTTCATGTGGAGAGGCATTTTCCCATGAAGCTAAGACATCACTTGGGATCTTACTTACGGAATACTTTGCTTTAAACCATTTTTCTTCTTTATTTGCTTTTCGATGGGTTTCTTTTTCTTGTCCTAAGATTACAATCATTGCATTGTATGGCGTTAAAAAGTTGAGAAGATCGCGAGAGCTTTTTGGGTCAAATTCGGTGATCATCTCTGTTTTGTAGGGGAAGGTATCTAAGTCCTCATCCACCATATTAGCTGCAAGGTTTTGCACCATATCAAAAGCATCTTTGCGTGATTGCCATCTATAGGTAGTGGATAGGACAGATTGTGTATCTTGATAAATATGGAGTGGGATATTTCCTTTTTTCACTTTGTTTAGCACAGAATAAAAGGTGTAAAGAATATGATCTTTCTTCTGAAGGCCTTCTGCTGTTAAATCAAACTCAATATTCATGATTAGATGGTTAGATCCATATCTATTACAAGAGCTGGTAAGATCATTGATCAACCCTTCTTCTTTGAGTTGGGTATAGAGTCCGCCTTTTAATTTATGAGTGAGGGAATGAGCAATAAGATAGTAGGTTTTTTTGTTCATGTCGTTTGCGTAAGCAGGAGGGATTTCCCATAAAATGTCCATCGAACGTATATCTTTTACAGGCTCTACAAATGTGATATGGCCCTCTTGGTTTGGGGAGGCTATTTTTGCATAAGGGATACTTGGTATAGTTTCAACTGTTGCAGGGACTTGATTGAAGCTTTTTTCAATTCCATCAACCAAGCTATCAAGGTCTTTTGAAGAGTAGACAACAAGATGCATCCCTGATGGTTTGTAGTGTTTTTTATACCATTTTTTTAGGTTTTTTGTTCCAATTTTTCCAATAGTTTCATTGTTGCCACAGCTAAAATTGATATTTGGATGATTTTGATTTCCCTCTTGTTTGAAAATATACCAACATCTCCATCCATCATGCTCGGTACTTTTTTGGAATTCTTGGTTGACGGCAAGTAATTCTCTTGAAACAGCACTTTCATTAAAAAGTGGATCAATAAAAAAGCGGGAAAAGATATCTAATGACTCATAAATATGGTCATTGTTAATAGTGTACATGTAAACGGTACGATCTCTAGCAGTATAAGCATTTCTTATACCACCATTGTCATTGATAAATTTACAAAAATGGTTTTGATCGGGATATTTTTTCGATCCCATAAACACCATATGTTCACAAAAGTGTGCAACACCTGGATATTTTGGGTCATCATGCCAAGAGCCTGCATTCACAGCAAGGGATGCTGCAGACTTTCGTGCTTTTGGATCAGAGATCACAAAAACCTTAATTCCATTGTGAAGTATGAGCTTCTTGGTTTGAATCTCTTTTAAGGAAGGGGTAAGTACGGAGAGGGGGTTTTTATCTTCTACAGTGGTAGAGACAAATTTATTTGGAACCTCAGCTAGAAGTGGTGTTGTTAGTACAACCGTAAAAAAAGAAAATAGAAATTTCCCGTATTTCATAAACATACCCTTATATTGTAAAAAAATTTATTTATAACTTATTTTTTAATTTGCGTCTCCTGTTATCAAGACTTCCATCTTTTTTTCAGGGTGCTCAAGATCTAACATCTCTTTTGCTATTTCAATAAATTGTTCATAAGTAAGATTTTTAACAGCATTCTTACTTTCGTAGTATGCTTTATATGTCTCTTTAGATTCAAAGAGCATGGAATTGATAGATCTACTTGCCGCTTGAGGTGTTTTGAATGGTTCTTCTAGCTTTTCCAAGCAAGATTCTTTCATCGCATTAAAGCTTTCTTCTGCAATGCATTCCTCTATTTGCAAGCGATATTGCTGCATAAATTCATAGGTTTTTTGTAGAACAGTATCTGCGCTGTAGCGCGAGGTGCTGATACTAAACATCCCCATGCATCGCTTTTTTGTATGGTAGAGACTTGCGCTAATTGCATAGCAAAGTTGTTGCTTAGTTCTTAGGCTATCAAAATAGGCTTCGTGCAAAAAATGACTAAGGATAGAGTGGACCGCTTTTTTTTCTGGAGTATTTTCTCCTTGATCCATTAGGAGGAGCATTCCATTTCCTTGCGCTTTTGTGGTGCTCTCTATTCGTAGCGTCTTTGTATCTCCTTCTTTCCAAAAAGGTATCTGTACTAGCTGAGGGTGCTGCTCAGGATTGTAGTCTTTTACACAAAGACTATTGGTAAGAATATGAAAAATATTTTGTGCATTTTCTATCCCTGTGTCTCCAGCAACTAAGACTTCTAGGTAGTTTTGTGTGAAGACTCTTTCATGCATGTTTTTCAGATCATCTAAAGTGAGTGTTGCAAGTATTGTTGCAAATTCCTTTGTAGTGACAAATACATCGTTTGTATGCTCACCTATAATTTCTCCACCCTTTTGCAGAGGAGGGGCATATTCCGCGTTTTTACAGTGAACAAGGTATATATGTTTTAGGTCGTTAAATTTTTGTTCGTCCAACTCTATGTTTTTAAGAGCATCTACAAAAATTGGAAGATAATCTTCTATCTTATCGTGGTAGGCGTCGATATAAAGGGACATCTTAAAGTTGTTAAAAGAAATTCCGGAATAGATTTCTGCAAACGCTGCTTTTTGTGTGATACCTGTCTCCATTTCCCTTTGAAGGTAGGTAAAGTATAGGGAAGCAAGGACGGTAGAAAAGGCGTTTTTTTCAAATACCGGGTTTTTTATTCCTACATAGGTTTGTACTCGAGGAATAGAAAATTCTTCATCTTTGAAAAAATAACATACCCCTTTTTCATTCTTGATAAGTAAAGGGGGGAGGTCTCTAGAAAAGAGCTTTACATCTTTAGAGATAAAGGGATTTTTTGTGGGGAGAATAGGTTCTTTGTGCGCAGGAATATTTTGCCAATAGTCTAGTAGAACTGTATCAATTTTTTCCATATGATAGGAGACATTGTGATAGGGCTCAACTTGATCTAGGTATTGCTCTTCTCCTGTGAAATTGTTGCAAACAACAAAAACAGCATTGTGTGGACAAAGCTTATCTATCAGTTCTTTGTAGAGATGAGGTTTATATTCTCCAAGATCAATGTGTTCTTGTGGGTAAGAGCCAAAATCAAACAATAAAAGATCTGCAGCAATTGCTTGTGAGATAGATTCCACAGGAGGTCTTGACTTCCATTCGTAAGTATTGATTAAATGATTTTGGAAATCTTCATGTAAATAAATAGGGATCCCTTTTTCTTTTAGAGAATGCAGTGCTGCAAAAATTTGGGTAATGACCTCTTCTATTTCTGCAAAACCTTTTTCTGTAAGGACAGCGGAGATATTGCAAAGAAGATTATTATCGCTATTTAGGTTAGCAGAGGCGACTAAGTTATATGTCAACCCCTCCTCTTTAAGGAAGTGGTTGAGTCCTCCTTTTGTAGAATGATTGAGTGCATAGAAAAGAAGGTATAGAGCTCGAGTTGTTTCGATAGATTGGTTTTCTAGTTCCCAATTTATTATCAGCTCTTTTGTATCCTTTATGGTTTGAACCTGGAGTAAGCTCGCTTTTAAATTATCTGAAAAAGTGGAGGTAGGAATCTCTTTTTGAGGTGTTTCTCGTTTTTTTATAGGAGAAAAGGTGGAGACCACTTGCTCTTTGAGCTCCTGCATGCTCTTGTTGGAGTAGATGCAAAGAGTCATATTATCAGCGCTATAATGTTCTTTGTACCATGCAATCATTTTTTCGCGAGGGATATTTCCGATAGTTTCTTTACATCCCCAGGAAAAGCGGTGGTTGGGGTGCTTTGGATTTCCTTCTTGTTTCAGTACATGAGCAATACGCAACCCTTCACTATTTTTTGATCGCTGGTACTCTTCCTCAATAGCATTTGCTTCTCTTTCCACACTATCTACTAGAAAGAGGGGATCAATAAAAAACCTGGAGAAGTGATCAAGGGATTCATCAAAAGCACCACTTGCTGTAACAAAATAATACACTGTTCTTGTGTCAGCTGTGTAGGCATTGCTGTAGCCGGCACCTCTTGCAAGGCACTCTTTGTAGCCATTTTCTGCTGGGTACTTCTTTGAGCCCATAAAAAGCATATGCTCACAAAAATGGGCAATTCCTGGATAGTTAGGATCATCATCCCACTGACCTACACCCACAGCAAGGGCTACCGAAGATTTTTTTGTCTCTTCATCAGAAATGAGCATTACTTTCATCCCATTTTGTAAGAGGAGCTTTT
>JAHZKV010000027.1 GCA_022600215.1 bacterium | reverse complement strand
ATAATATGGTGCATGTGTATCATTCCAATCGCCCTTCCATCTTGAACCACAGGCATTACAAGGATAGGTTTTTTCTCATTCTCCATCATTTCCAAGGCTTTAGAGGTAAGCTCCGACTTTGCAACAAAGATAAACGACGTGTTCATCACATTTTCCAGCGGTTCATCAAGCGCTGCCGATCCTTTCGTCTGAATAAGGCGCCGTAAGTCGCCATCGGTAAAGACACCTAGCAATTTTCCTTCCTCGTCATTAATCAATAAAGCGCCTAATTTTTTGTTAGAAAGAGTAAAAAGAGCATCTTTAATGAGCATTTGTTTAGGACAATTAGGTAAAGCATCACCTGTTACCATCACATCCTCCACACACTCTGCAATAAGTTTTCCAATCGATCCAGCTGGATGATTCAGGGCATATTGATCAATACTAAACTTACTTGCCTCCATAAGAGCCACCGCTAAGCAATCACCAAATATCAACTGAAGAGCAGTGGAAGTAGTAGGAGCAAGGCCAAATGGACAGATTTCTCCCTCCAGAGGTAAGTGCATCGTAAAATCTACATAAGTAGATAAATTGCTACCTTTATCAGAGACCCACGCCATAGTCGTAACGCCGCGTTTCTTACAAGATTTGGCAAGTGCTTCAATCTCAGTCCCCTTACCACTTTTACTAAGTAAAATAATCAAATCATCTTTCGATGCAATGCCAATATCGCCATGAAGGGCTTCTTGTGGAGAAAGATAAAGAGATCGCGATCCTGTTGAAATCATCGTCTTAGCAAGCTTTTCTGCAATAATACCACTCTTACCAACACCAGAAAAAATCACCATCCCCTTACATCCAAGGATCATAGCCAAGACCTTCTCCGCCTCTTCCATATTGATTTCCTGGAAAAAATAATTCAGGAACTGTTTTTCTCTTGCTAAGATTTCTTTCAACATATAGGGCTGAGTATATAACACAATAGGTGTTTGAGCAAGTTAAATTACACCTGCATAATAAAGGGGGGTTAATGACGATAGTATATAGAGGAGAGCAATTCAAAGACTATAACACTCCTAAGCGAACTCCTAATCATCATAGCAAATCACACGCCGTACTTGCAAAAGAAGGCGATAAAATTCGTCTCATACGATTTGGAGAACAAGGAGTGAAAGGTGCTGGAAAGCATCCTAAAACAGCAGCGGAAAAAGCACGTCGTAAATCCTTCAAAGCTCGCCACCAAAAAAATATTGAAAAGGGAATCTTCTCCCCAGCATACTGGGCTGACAAGGTGAAGTGGTAGTCAAAAAACTCTATTGTGGTACCGTGTAAGTCAATCCAACGTAGAAGGCTTTGTTTATGTGTTTTATCACCCAATCCACTTTAAACTGATCACAGTCCTCAAATAAATGCATTTCTATATCATTAGCACAAAAAAGCACTAAGAACTTTACACTCTCAAACTCTAGCTTCTTCCCTCCAAAATACCCCTGAACAACCTTCACCACCATATCAACGACTTTTTGATTATTCAAACGCCTTACCCAATCAAGGCTACCAATGTAATGTGCTATTTCATCATTCGATTTAAAGGATATCACATTCATCTTTACTCTAAAAAATTTGAATGTAAGTCTAGATAAATAAATAAATTACGTCAAACGCAATGGTTAAAAAGTAAGGAAGGTAGCTTTTTTATAGGTTTCCTCATTGAGCTGTCCCTCTTTTTTCGCTACATAAAGCGCAGCGACAGCATCGCCCAAGACATTCACCACCGAAGAGATCATCTCTCTAATTTGATCCACTCCAGCAACAAGGGCAATCCCTTCAATTGGAAGACCAATAGAAGCTAGAACAACAGAGAGCATCACAATGCCCTGTCCAGGAATTCCTGCAGCACCAATAGCGGTCATCAAGGAGGTGAACATCAAAATTGCAAGCTTCAACCAAGTTAACTCAATTCCATAAGCCTGCGCGATAAATACCGCCGATACTGCTTGACCAATTGCTGCACCGTTCATGTTTACCGTCGATCCAAGAGAGAGGACAAACCCAGAGATATCTTCTGATATTCCCAATTCGTCTGTCGCACACTCCATAGTAACAGGAAGGGTTGCCGCCGAACTGCTCGTTGTAAAAGCAAGAACAATTGCATCCTTCATCCCTTTAAAGAATGGTAAAATTGGTGATTTAATTAAATATTTTAAAATTGCTGGAAATACACCAAACAATTGAAACAAGCATGCCATATAGCAACATGCTAAAAATTGTAGCAGAGGCAAAATTACTTTTGCGCCAAGAGCTCCCACAGCTGAGGCAATTAATGCAAACACACCATAAGGAGCGAGCTTCATAATAATTTGTGTAAGCGCGTTCATGGTATCTGCCAAAGATTCAATGAACGTCAATACAGGCTTTGCTTTTTCTCCTGCAATAATAATTGCAAGAGCAAAAAGAACAGCAAAGACAATCACCTGCATAATATTTCCCTCCACCAACGCAGCAAATGGATTGGCAGGG
Source organism: bacterium (assembly GCA_022600215.1). GTDB lineage: Bacteria > Chlamydiota > Chlamydiia > Chlamydiales > 2-12-FULL-49-11 > JAJACQ01. Next base: position 405 of record JAHZKV010000027.1, on the reverse strand, counting down.
ATAATCGAGGCAAAAAAGTCCAAAAATCCAACGCGAGTAGTTTCCTCTAACATGGAGGTATCAGTGATCAGGTTTAGTCCCTGGCCAGGCTGAAACAAGTAGCCCATGAAGATACCCACACTGATCGAAACAATGGTAGTGATAATATAAAAAAGAACAGTACGCAGGCCAATCCGCCCCAGTTTTCGAGGGTCGTTAATATGGCAAATACCAGTAACAATAGAGGCAAATACCAAAATACCTACCAACATTTTCAAGAGATCAATAAATATTTTACCAAGTGTGGTAAGGGCGCTAAATTGCTGCCCAGCGACAAGTCCAAATATTACTCCCGAGAAAAGCCCTATTAATATTTTTACCCATCCTTTCATAATCTATCCTTTTTTTTCTTTTTCTTCTTCTTCT
>JAHZKV010000026.1 GCA_022600215.1 bacterium | reverse complement strand
TTTCTGATTCAGTATATGGTTCAACTTTTTTTGTTACAACTGGGGCTCACGGGGGGCACGTATTAATTGGTAGTTCATTTTTATTAGTTTGTTTTTTTAGACTAATAAATTCTCAATTTACCCGGCATCATCATTTGGGAGTTTGGTGGACACTTTGCTGGAATATGTGGGTGTGATTTTAGGAGTGGGACTTTTTTTTGAGCTAGCAGGTGGTTTACTTGTCTTTTTTGGCTATAGAGTAAAAATTGGGGCGACATTTTTAGCTATTTATTTATTCTTTGCTACCTTGTTGTTTTTTCCCTTCTGGTTTTATGAAGGAGAGCAGCTTAGTACTAATTTAGTTGCCTTTTTGAAAAATCTATCCATATTTGGTGGAATTTTTCTATTATACGCACGTAATTCATCAAGAGGTTCTATTTCTATGTTAAGTGACGATATGTAAAAACTTGAATGTAATTCGAGCTTTTACTAGTATTTACGAGATAAAAGATAGGTTTTATGGATGAGCTTAGAAACGCTTGTGGAAAAAAAATGGTTTAAAACCATTGAGCAAAAGCAAAAAACCCTTGCAAAAAGTGTCACCTTTTCTGGGAATGGATTATTTACTGGGGCGCAGGTTGAAGTGACTATTACCCCGGCAAAAGCAGGTTCTGGTGTTTCTTTCCAAAGAATAGATATAGATGGGGCACCAATAATTAGTGCAACTACAGATAACTTGTTTGCAACGCCACGCTGTACCATTTTAGGGAATGATCTATTTCAAATTGTATGCGTAGAACATTTGCTTTCTGCTCTTAGTGGATGTGGTATTGACAATGCTTTGATATCCTTAAATGGTGGGGAGATTCCTATTTTTGATGGAAGCGCACTTCCTTTTGTGGAATTTTTCGAAGGAGCTGGAGTGGTGGAGCAAGAGGAAACTTTTCTTGAGTACCATTTACAAGAGCCTTTATTTCTTTGCGATCGTGATATGCAAATTATTGCACTCCCCTCAAAGTCCTTGAAATATAGTTATACTCTTTCTTATCCTGGCCATCCATTGCTTGGCGGGCAGTTTGCGCAGTTTGATCCTACAATAGATTCCTATAAAGAGAGCATCGCACCTGCAAGAACTTTTTCCCCGAAACAAGAGGTGGAGACGTTGATAGCGCAGGGACTTTTAAAGAGCGCAAGTCTTGATCATGGAGTCATTTTAGATGGTGCAAAAGTGATGAACCCTGAGGGCCTTCGTTTTGATAATGAGATGGCAAGGCATAAAGTCCTTGATACCATTGGTGATCTTGCTTTAACAGGCAAAAAAGTCGTGGCAAGCTTTATCGGAATCAAAAGTGGTCATGCTTTAAATACTGCTTTTGCAAAATTACTTCGTGAAAAAATGGAGCTAAACTCATGAGTACTTTTACCAAAATAAAGATGGATCAGGAGGAAATACAAAAATATATTCCTCATAGAGCCCCTTTTTTATTTGTAGATAGAGTGCTAGACCTTGACACCGTAAATGGTACGATTGTTGCAGAAAAAACATTAGATCCAGAAGAGTCATTTTTTCAAGGTCATTTCCCAGAAAAACCTATTATGCCTGGTGTGTTGATTATTGAATCTCTTGCTCAAGTGGGGGCAATTTATATTACGAAGAAAGGGGTTTCTGGATTAAAAGTATTAATGGGCGTGCAAAGTTTTAAATTTCGAAGGCCTGTGTATCCTGGTGATACTATGGTGATGAAAATGGAAGAGGTGCATATATCTGCGATGGCAGGAAAATGTCGGGGAGAGGTTCATGTAAATTCAAGAAAGTGTGCGGAAGGGTTAATGACATTTTCAATTTTTAAAGAAGAAAAGGAATAAAGGTTAATGGGAAAAATTCACAGAACGGCGATTGTACATAAACGGGCAAAAATTGGAAAAAATGTGGTGGTGGGCCCTTATTGCATTTTAGATTCCCCTGAAATTACTTTGCAAGATGGTGTGGAGTTAAAGTCCCATGTGACGGTGGAGGGAAATGTAGAGATTGGAGAGGGAACAAAAATTGGATCTTTTTCTGCTATTGGAGCGCCTACTACTAATTTAGCCTTTCGTGGAGAAGAGACCTTTGTGAGAATTGGAAAAAATTGTGACATCCGTGAATATGTTTCGATTAACTCTTCTTGCGGGGAGGGTACGGTAGTGAGAGTGGGTGATAATTGCTTGCTCATGCCTTATGCCTTTGTTGCACATAATTGCCATGTAGGTAATCACGTGATTATGACCAATGGTGCTACTCTTGCTGGTCATGTAAAAGTGGGCGATCATGTAATATTGGGTGGATTGTGCGCTATTGCTCAACGCTTACGTATTGGAGACCATGCAATGGTTGGTGGAGGCTCTATGGTACAATTTGATCTCCCTCCTTTTTCTTTGAGCTCTGGTTATCCTTGCCGCGTTGCGGGACTAAATATTGTGGGGATTAAGCGGCGAAAGTTTCCTGCGCAAATTCAAAAAGATTTGTATAAAGCATTCCGTATTACCTATAAGATGGGTCTTAAGTGGTCAGATGCTCGTGAGCGCATATTAGAATCTATTTCCCAAAGTGAACATGTGGATAATTGGGTGAGTTTTTGTAGTACTTCTGAAAAGGGAATTACTGGATACCGTAAAAGCGCGGAAGAAAGTATTGCCACTGCAAGTAGGTAATAGATGAATAAAATTATATTTTTTGGAACCGATGATTTTGCTGTAGAAATGCTACGGGCAATGCTCGATGACGGTAGGGAAATTGTTGCTGTGGTTACAAAACCTGATCGTCCAAAACACCGAAAGAAAAAGTTACTTCCTACTCCTGTGAAAGAATTTTGCATGGAGCGCAATCTAGATATTCCTATTTTTCAGCCAGAAAAAGCTTCTACAGGTGAGTTTGCCCGGGTTCTTCGGGGGTTTTCTCCCGATCTGTTTGTCGTGGTTTCTTATGGAGAAATTATTAGCGAAGAGCTCCTTGCTATACCTCGCCTTATGCCAATTAATATTCACCCGTCGGCTTTACCAAAATATCGTGGCGCTGCACCTTTGCGTACGGCTCTCCTTCATGGAGATAAAGAAATTGGTATTGCAATTATTGAGATGGTAAAAGCAATGGATGCTGGCGCAGTGATTAAGTATGACACAATGTTGGTGGAAGAGGGAGAAAATCATAGCTTGCTCGAAAAACGGATGTTTGGGAAGGCAGCTAAAGTATTGCTTGCTTGTTTGGATGATTTCGAAAAAGGGAGTGTTAAAAAAGCTTTGCAAGAGGGCACGCCAACTTTTACGAAGAAGTTTACGAAAGCTGATACAGAAATTTCTTGGGAAGAGGGCGCCTCTAAAGTATTGCAAAAAATACGCGCGTTTGGAGAAAAGCCCGGGGCGTATTGCATGGTCAAGGTGGGGGAAGAGACTCTTTCGATGAAAATACTGCAGGCACGGCAGCTTTCTACAAATTGTGCAGAGAAGTTTGCGACTCTTTCTTTTGATCGATCGTCTGGATGGGTTATTGCACTTCCAGATGGAGAGATAGAAATTTTACAGGTGCAGCTGCAAAATAAGAAGGCGATGGATGCCAAAAGTTTTATCAATGGAATGCGTGCAGTGGCGCCAAAGTTTATGTAGTTCATTTGTTTGGCTGTTCTTTGTGAAATGTTTGCCTAAAATTAAGAATTTGTATAGAATTTTCTTTTAAGTTGGCAAGAGATAGCTCTTGCCTGTGATAGATAAATGATTATCGACACGTAGGTGTCAGAAGAAAAAGGAGAGAATTTTATGGGAGCAGTGGTTAGGGCAAGACATTCTACGGATGAAAATAGAGGTAAGTGTTTAAGTGTTGATTTTCCACGTGAAGGAAGGTGCTGGTCGGCAGCAGCAGTAGCTTGCGACCCGCAAGCGCTTCGCGCTGTAGATGGTTTAGCTAAGAAACATGTTCCTGGGTATGAGGGAAATAAAGATGTGCAAACAGTTCTGGATGGATTTGGTGTTGCACATACAGTAAGTGTTGTAAGAGGATTGCCAGCTCAGGGAAGGAAGTTTGCAGCCGCTGCACAAAGCGTCGCACAAAAAAGAGATGATAAAGAGGCTTGGAAGGCGCTAGGAAAAGCATCCTTCCATCTTGCTGGATCTACCGTGAAAGTAGCTAAAGCAGCGGACAAATGGCTTGACTGCGTAGAGTTGCCAGCTTTTGTTAAAGTGGGTTTTGGTCATTTCGAAACAGCATCTGGTGTAATAAAGCTTGGAAAAACAATGCCAAAAGTCTATGTAGACTTAACAAAAGCGGAAGATAGAACGGAGCGAGCGCAGTGTGTGGTTATATTAGTTGGGGCAATTTTTGGTGCCTTGAAGATAGTCTTTAAAATTGTAAAGAAATTTGGCCATGATGTAGATGCTCAGCCAGTGGTTGCCAAAGCAATGGAGATAGGTGCTATTTGTATGGCTCTTGGTTTAATGGTACATAAATATAGAGAGTTGGAGAAAGCGAGAATTCTTCAAGAAGAGCTTGCGGCGGAATCTCCTTTTGCCGGACAATCTACAGTAGAAGTGTTAAAGCAAGAGCAGAGAAATCCAGATGATCTGGAAAATGCTTGGATGCATTATCAACTCAAGAAGCATGAAGATTGGTCTATCTCTAGAGAGTACTTAATTGACTCTGACTCTAAAGTTAGAATGCGTGATGTGGATCCTTCAGGTAGAGAGGGGGTTTGTTATATACAGCGTGTAAATGGTAGGGATGTGATGGTAGCGGAAGGGCATGGTCAAACGTTAGACGAGTATTTAGCTGAGCTGTCTGCAGAAGTGGAGACAAAACAATAAATTCTTTTAGATTTTAGATGCGCGCAGGAGTCTTCTTGCGTGTATTTTTCTTTTTACGTTATACTGTTTTCATGACGCAGCTAGAAAAAACATCTGCTTTAACTGTTTTGCAGCAGTATACCCCAAGTCCTGCGGCTTGTTTTATCGTTGTTGGCGGGATTTCTCTTTATTCCTTCTTGCAGGCACAGGTCAATACGACTATAATGGATCCTATTAAGTGGAAGGAAAGGTCCATACATAAATTTATTGGCTTTGCTGCAGGCTCCCTTACCTTTACTTTTTTACTTCCAACTCTGCCGTTGCTTACGACGCTAAGTAAAGTAATTTTTTTATCTGTATTAATATTTAATTTTTCTAGGTATGTTCTCTTAAAAATAGAAAGGGGAAAGCGGTTTTCGCCACTACAAAAAGAGATATATTCTAGACCTAATGGAGACGTGAGCGCTCGTAGGGCGATGGTTATTTATGATGCGATAAGTAAGGTAGAGCTGTTTATTCTTTTGAATGTAACTGCAACAGCAATTCATTTTTTGAAAAGGAGCGTGGCAGCTTCGAAGGAAGAAAAAGGGGTGCCACTTGCAATAGTTACTATCCTATATTTAGCGGTTTTTTTAGCTCTTCCCTTTTTTAAGCTAGATAAGATAGAGGAAAAATATTTTTTAGACGATGAAAGCTGAGGGCAAAAAATATTTTACTAGGGATTTGTTGATTTTCCTCTTTATAGCAGGAGCGCTTGCAACATCTTTTATGATAGCTCAAATAAAAGTGTATGCAATTAAAGGGGAAGTTCGTGCTCTTTATGAAGAGAAAACCACGATAGCAGAAAAAAACAGAAAAAAAGCCTTGTCTGAAAATGAACACATTTGATACGATCTTTGCATAACTTAGCGTAAATTCTGTAAAAAGAAGGAACGACAATAAAAACTGGCCTTCTTTATGGGAAGGGAAACTGCTATAAAGGTAATAGTATGTCTCTAACTTTAATTGGAAAGAAGCGCGGCATGACTCGCGTATTCTGTTCTAAAACCGGAAAAAATATTCCGTGTACTGTACT
>JAHZKV010000025.1 GCA_022600215.1 bacterium | reverse complement strand
CTTGAAATTTGATCTTTATAATTTAGCGCCTCACCAGCAAGGTACAAAGCTGGGCCAGCAAATGGTAATGCTCTTCTTATATGATGCATAATAAACTCCTTTGGCATAATTATAACATAATTAAACCTTGAGCATGCAAGGAAAATGCACTACAGCAGCACCTTTTATTTGCGAAAAGTAGTAATAAAAACTTTATTATACTAGTTGAATGAGAAGGGATTTCTTTTTTCCAGAACTGAGAAGAAGAAGGTTTCCATCAAGCAGGTCTGCCTCTTCGATAGCTCGCTTTAGATCTTGAACCTTAACCTTGTTGAGGTAGGCTCCATTGTTTTGGATAAGGCGCCTTGCCTCTCCCTTGGAACCCAAAAGGCCGCTTTTGCATAGAAGATCAAGGTACAATCCCCCAACTACTTCTTTTTTCTCTAAAGAGATAGATGGTAATGAATCCAGTGCCGCTTTAAGTCCTTCTTTGTTGATTTCAGAAGAGCCAATTGCCATGGCATCCGTTGCAGCAAGAGCTTCTTTGAGTCCTGCTTTTCCATGAACGTATTCTGTTAAAATCGATGCGAGAAGTTTTTGCAGTTCAAATGGCGCAAGCTTTCCCTCTTTGCCCTTTTTAGCAAGAGCTTCTATTTCTTCAAGAGGCAAGAAGGTTAATTTTTTGAGCATAGAGATCATATCAGCATCGGCGAATTTGACAATGTGCTGATAAAAATGGAAGGGTGATAACACTTCACGATCAAGCCATATTGCTCCCTCTTCACTCTTTCCAAACTTTTTTCCATCGCTTCTTAAAAGGAGTGGGAAAGATATACCATATACACTTTTAGAAATCGCTTTTCTCGTATATTCAATTCCAGCAGTAATATTGCCATATTGGTCTGATCCACCAATTTGGAACTCCACGCCCATCTCTTTAAAAAGATGACAAAAATCGTACCCTTGAAGCGTTTGGTAACTAAACTCGGTAAAGCTCATCCCTTCTTGGGATGACAAACGCGTTCTTACGCTTTCTTTCCCAAGCATTGGCCCCATACGAAACTGCTTTCCAACGTCTCGTAAAAATTCAATTGCAGACATATCACTATACCAAGAAGCATTATTCACCAATACAGGCTTTGTTGCCTCTTTAGAAAAATCTAAGATGGATTCTAAGTTTTGTTTGATTTTTGCGATATTATGTTCAATTTCTTCAGAGGTGAGAAGAGGTCTCTCACTACTTTTTCCAGAAGGATCGCCAATCATGGCAGTTGCTCCTCCGAGCACGATCACTGGCCTATGGCCAAAATTTTGGAACATCTTCAAGACAATAAGTCCCAATAGATTTCCGAGATGTAAACTTTGAGCAGTGGGATCAATACCTAAATAAATAGATCTTGGGGTCTGTAATAATTCTTTTACTGCAGGAGAACTTGTCTCCTCAATTAGCCCTCTTGATTCTAAATATGATATAATATCCACTATTTTGCTTACTTCTCCTCTGCCATTGCATCTACCATTTTCTGTAGTTTAGGGCTTAATTTTGCTGCATTTTTATTTCCATCAAATAAGGAAATAGATTTTTTCTTAAGTACCACACGATCATTTGCATGACGAGAAATCCAACGATGAATCTCATCTGCTTTTTTTTCTAACGCATCGTCTGTAACCTTCTCTTCCATCAATCCCAGGCGCTTTTTTAACTTATTGCGCGCACGAGCTGTTCGCTCTGTTTCTTTAGCAAGCTTTTTTTTCATAAGGAACCTCCGCTCATCGTATAAAACACAGTCCATTTTAAGATATCATAAATAATGATGCAAGAAATTTCTATACCTACTTGCCTAGAATAAAAAAATCTTTCATGATTAGGAATATGAGTGAAGAAGGAAAAAGAGCCGCGGCAAGTGAAGCTGTCAAATATGTGGAAAATCATACCATTATAGGTGTGGGAACAGGATCTACCGTTGCTCCTTTTATCGAAGCATTAAACGAGCGCATTGAAAAGGAAAGTTTACGTCTAAAAGCTGCTGTTACTTCTACTGCCTCCAAAGAAGCACTGCACCCATCTGTAGAGCTCATCGATGATAACCTACACGAGCCCCTGGACTTATGCGTTGACGGTGCTGATCGAGCAAGCAAAGATTTCTACTTGATAAAGGGGGGCGGAGGCGCTCTCCTCAAAGAAAAATATGTAGCAATGAACGCCAAAAAAAATATCACCATCGTAGATGAGAGCAAAATAGCGACTCCCCTATTCGGACACCCCCTTCCAGTGGAAATTGTACAATTTGGCTACAAAGCTACGATCAAGAGAATCAACGAATTAGGCTTTAGTGGCTCGTTACGAACGAATGCAAATGCCCCTTTTATCACGGAGGAAGGGCATTTTATCTTTGATATTGACTTGGCAAAAAAGATAGATGACCCAAGGAATATGCATAACCTATTGAAATTAAGCGAGGGAGTAGTAGAGACTGGCCTCTTTTTACAAACCTCAGACATAATAATTATTGGCAAAAATG
>JAHZKV010000024.1 GCA_022600215.1 bacterium | reverse complement strand
TAAGAAATATTAGATATACTGCGCTATTTGCTAAAGGCCAAAATACTGCATACTCTACCCCTTTAGGAGTAAGGCCTACCTCTCTTCCAAAAAAACGAATTCCAAGAGCTCTCATCTTGCCTGATTTTTGATACAATAGACTATTCGGGTTATTTGAATAGAGATTTTCTTGAAAACCCAATCTTACACCGCGCATAAATGCGGTTGCTGCTGCTCTAGTTGCTAACACCTTCTACCTCCTCTTTTCCTATATTTTAGTGAAGGGAGATTCTAGCTTAGATCATGTATTTTGGGAAATAAAAAAGGCGGAAGGATCACTCCCTCCGCCTTTTTTTTATCTCCCATCATCATTAGCTATATCAAAAGATTTTTGACGCAAGAGTAAACTTAACAATGGCATATCATTTTTAAATGCACCAGCAAACATAGGAATAAAATCCCGCCCTATTTGAGAAACTTCCTCTCTTTCAGGAAATAAAACCAAACGTATCAATCCTTTAATACGGAGCTCTGTATCCACCCAATCAGCAGCTTCTTGATCCACATAGTCTTGAATACAGTGCACAAGGCCATTCGAAATAAACGCCTCATAAAATCCTTCAAGATCCCCTCGTACTAAATTGAACAAGTCAAATATGTGAGACTCATCTAATCCATCTATATTGTATGGATACTTACCCCCTTCCATATACTTAAAACCTGCAAGCACTTCAAGAGCTAACTGTACTGGATCTCCTTTAATTCCTTGAAATACATCCATCAATTTGGCTCTTGCTTCTAGCTCTTTTGCAGTTAACAACACAACAAGCCTTTCTTCCGCTGGAACATGAAGAGCTACAGGCATAGCAGCCACTGCTACATCTGTTACGACTTGTCCTACGCCGCCCCCGCCTCCAGCTACATCTTCTGCTGCTGGAAGAGCTGGCTCCACTCTCGATATTGGCCTTCCTATATTATCCATTTGAATCTCCATTTATTATATAATTATCTTAATGAAATAGATTAACTTATTTCACACTTCTCACAAGTCTAAGCAGAGGAAAATCTTCACTTCCATCAATAAGAGCTGCAATAGCTGAAGATTGCTCCTCAGTAACTCCCTGCGTTTCTGGGAAAACAAGCAAGCGAACAAGCATTACATTACTTGCTACTGATCCAGGAAGCAAGCCTCCAACAAAATCTTGATGACTACCAGAAAATCTTTCAAGCTCCTCCCTTACCTTATCAAGCATTGGGGAAACTTGCTTAAATGCTATTCCTAAAGTGCCATATGGATATACTGCTTCATCCACATGCAAAAATACAGAAAGGAGGTTTAATGTTAGCAAAGGGAGATTCTCTACTGTTCTTTGCATTCTTCCCAAAACTACTTTTCCAAAAACTTGCTTGATGATCACCGCATAATCATCATGCTTAAAATCTTTATCTACACAAAATATCTTTAAAGCATCTACTCCACGGTCTTCGTATACACTTAACCCACCTGCTATTTTTTCAGCATTAGCTGATTCTCTAAATGTTCCATTTGTGAATGAACCAGTAAAGGTTTCATTAGAGAAAGCCCAAGTTAAAAATTGATTGAATTGAACTAACTTCTTAGTAGTAACAGCATCAGGTCTTGCTGGAGCTACATCCACTTTAAAAAACAAATCACAATCAGCAGCAACCTCTTGCGCCCATTTATCTTTTCCTTCAAATCGACACTCATGCAAATGAGACATAAGATCTCTAATTGCCCCGCCTCTTTCTTCTTTCTGATCCGCTTTCATGCCCACTAATTGCCTCATATCAACCGTTCTTAATGCATCTACACGCGCCTTAAAATCCGTTACTCTGGCCTCCATTTCTAAACGTTCCACTTCTTGTGGCATTTCTACCATTGCTTCTTCTAATTGACTAGAAACGTGAGCGAGCTCTGTTCCGTAAGAGCTAGCAGTAAGCCCAACTTTTCCTAATACATCAAAGCTAACATTCACTACCTTCACAAAAGCTCCAACTGTAAAGCCTCTTGACTGTTTAGTTTCTATAAGGGCCTGTTGTTCTGCTTTGATCCTATCCATCAAGCTAGGAAGCCTTTGAAAAACTCCTACTAATTCTTCTCTAGTCCTTACCCCTTTTATTTCTGCTAACATAACTTTTGCCTCTGCTAGTACATTAACTACAGGCGCTACTTCGCCTACAGCTGCACTTGCTGCTGCAGCTGCTGGGGCCTGCTGTGGCATTGCTGCTGCCGCTACACCTACTGCAGCTCCACCACCTCCACCTTCGCTTACTTGGGGGGCTGGTGCTCCAGCTGCTGCTGGACTGGTCGGAACGGAATTTACCTCTGATACTGAATCCATTTAAAATCTCCTTTATTTATTATACAATAATTATGGAGACAAAAAAATTATAGATCAACTATTAAAATATTTTTATTTAATAAGCAAACAGTTTTTTATTATGATTAAAAATAATAAAGTATCCTATACAATATTTATATGATAATTTTTTTAAAAATTAAGGTTTACTTTCAAACCTTTGACGGGTAATCTTTCCCCAATCTGGATCCAAAGCGACTTCTTCTACAAAATCACCACTCGAATAGTCTTTTATAATGCTTCGCCAAAAAGCGCGTGCAGCATTTGCAGCTTCTATTTGTCGAACCTGCCACTTGCCATCAAAGGCATTAAATATAGAAAAAGCAAACTTTTTACCAACATTTTTTCTTCTATATTCTGGTAGAACATAGAATTCCATAATATCAAAAAAGGCTTCTTTTTTCCCTATAATACAAAACCCTAAAATCTTTTGCCCTTCTACGCAATAATACCCTTGGTAAGGAGACCTCCAATCAGAATCAAGTTCATACTTCCCTTGACTGTTCTTTTCTTTC
>JAHZKV010000023.1 GCA_022600215.1 bacterium | reverse complement strand
GGGGGAGAGAGTGTCTTATCTTTACTCAAAGTGGTGATAAATGAGGCAGCAGAAAGGGATTATAGCGAAGGGTTTATTGGAATGGCCCACAGAGGGCGCCTTAACACTCTTTGTCATATCATGGAAAAGCCCTATTATGAGATCTTTGAAGAGTTTCAGCCTACTAGATTTCCTAAAAAGGAGGGAGTGGGCGATGTAAAATACCACAATGGTTATGAAAATAAGGTAACTACCTATTCAGGAAAAGAGATACGCCTACAAATGGCTGCCAATCCCTCTCATTTAGAAGCGGTAGATGCGGTCCTTCCTGGAATGGTACGTGCAAGAATAGAGGCTGGTGTCAAAAAAGTCCTTCCAATTGTAGTACATGGCGATGCGGCGGTATCTGGGCAAGGAATAGTCTATGAAACGCTGCAGTTTAATGGCCTAGAGGGATATGGCACTATGGGATCCATCCATGTGGTGATTGATAATCATATTGGCTTTACTACTTTCCCAAAAGATAGTCGCTCAACGCCTTATCCAACCGATATTGCAAGAGCCTTTTCTATCCCTGTATTGCATGTAGATGCATGGAATGTGGAGGCGGTGATTTGTGCTGCTAAGATAGCGGTAGAATACAAAGATCGTTTTAATTCTGATATATTTATCCATTACAATTGTCATCGCTTGTATGGGCATAATGAAGGGGATGAACCGGTATTTACCAACCCATCTTTATATAAGATTATACGTAGTGGAGGGGATATTTATTCTGCTTGGAAAAAGGGTTATTTGGAAAAGGGCTATTTAAGCGAAGAAGAGGTAACGACCTTTGAGGCAGAGGTAAAAAAGCGTCTTTCTGGAGATTTAGCAAAAGTATCGGCTTCAGAAGGGAAAATAGTAGATGAGATGGTTGATTTAGAGGGCGCACTTGAGCCGGGAGGGGCGGCCTATCCTGTGATAGATACCAGTATTTCTCAAGAGGTATTTGACCAAGTAAAAGAAGCCATTACCATCCTACCTAAAGATTTTGCTATCCATCCAAAGGTGGAAAAATTGCTCCTGCAAAGAGCAAAAATGTTAGAGGGGAAAGAAGAAGAGCTTCTTGATTGGGGATGTGCGGAGTTGATGGCATATGGATCACTCATTGCGGAAGGGAAGAAGGTACGTCTTTCAGGGCAAGATAGTCGTCGGGGAACTTTTTCACATCGCCATAGTGTTTATGTGGATCAAGAAGATGAAGATCATGGCTATTTCCCTTTAGATATGGTAAAGCAGGGAGCGTTTACTGTATATAACTCGCCACTATCGGAGTATGGAGTGATGGGCTTTGAGTATGGTTATAGTATAGTGGAAAAGGAAGGCCTAGTGATTTGGGAGGCGCAGTTTGGAGATTTTTATAATGGAGCAACCATTATTATTGATCAGTATGTAACGGCAACAAGATCCAAATGGCAGGAAGATTCTTCTTTGGTTCTTCTTCTCCCACATGGAAATGAAGGGATGGGATCAGAGCATAGTAGTGCTCGTATGGAGCGTTTTTTACAGCTTTCTGCAAGGAATAATTTGCGTATCTTTAACCCAACTACATCGGCACAAATCTTTCATTTACTTCGCGCGCAAGCTATTTGCGAGGAGAAAATCCCTTTGATCGTTTTTACCCCAAAAAGTGGACTGCGAAAAACAACCGCTTGTTCTAAGGAGCTTTTAGAGGGATCTTTACAACAAGTACTAGTTCGCGGAACGGGGAAAGAGGAAAAGCTTGTATTTTGTACAGGAAAGATTGGAGCAGAAATAGAGGCTGCTGATCAAGATGGAAAGGTAGCTATTTGTAAATTAGAGCAACTTTATCCTTTTCCACAAGAGAGGGTAGAAGAGGTGCTGTCTAAATTTTCTCATGTGAAGCATTTTATTTTTGTGCAAGAAGAGCCAGAGAATCAGGGGGCTTACTCTTTTGCAAAGGATTATCTTCAGCAGATCATTGGAAAAAAAGGGACATTAGAGTATGTAGGGAGAAAAAGGTTAGAATCCACAGCGGAAGGATTTTCTTCTCTCTATAAATATCATCAGGGGAAGATTATCTCGAAAGTTGTGGAAGGGTAATTCCATGGCAAAAGAAACAGTGAAAGTTCCATCAGTGGGAGAATCGGTTACAGAGGTAACGGTAGGCTCTTTTTTGGTGGAAAATGGCTCTTTTGTCGAAGAAGATATGCCAGTCTGTGAACTGGAGTCTGATAAAGCATCTGTGGAAGTTCCTGCTCCAAAAAGTGGGAAGATCACCTTTTCTAAACAAGTGGGCGATACCTTAGCCATTGGAGATGTCTTTGCAGAAATTGATACGGATGCAAAAGGGGAAGCTCCGAAAAAAGAGGTGAAACAGGAGCCTGCACCTGCATTGCAGGAAAAGGAAAAAGAGGTAAGCACAAAAGAAAAAGTTCCAAGAGAGGATGGATCTTTTGTACGCAGCTTTTTGGAGGAGCATATTGAGGATGTCCAAGCAAAAATACCCTCTCCTGCTCCAACTCCCGCTCCTGCAAAAACAAAGGTAGAGACAAGCAAGGAAGGTACTTCTCGTAAGAAAATGCCAAGAATACGCCAGGTTATTGCTAAAAAACTGGTTAGTGTAAAAAATGAAACAGCAATGCTTACCACCTTCAACGAAGTGGACATGAGCTCTGTTATGAGGATACGTAGCAGAGAGAAGGAGAAATTCTTAAAAAAGCATGGGGTAAAGTTAACCATTATGCCTTTTTTCATGAAAGCTGCGGCGGTAGCGCTATCAGAGTTTTCTGAGGTGAATGCGTTTATTGATGGTGATGAGATAGTGTACAACAATAATGTACATATGGGCATTGCAGTGAGCACAGATAAAGGGCTGGTAGTTCCTGTGATTCACGATATCAATACCATGAGCGTTTCGGTTATGACTAAGCATATGAATGCTCTTGCGGCAAAGGGGAGAGAGGGAAAGCTCTCTATCTCTGATATGTCGGGAGGGACTTTCACTATTACCAATGGAGGGGTTTTTGGATCGATGTTATCTACGCCCATCTTAAACCCACCACAAAGTGCTATCTTAGGATTGCATAATATTGTGGAGCGGGCAGTAGTAGTGGAGGGAAAGGTAGAGGTGCGCCCTATTATGTATTTGGCTTTGAGCTATGATCATCGAATAATTGATGGGAAAGACTCCGTCCAGTTTTTAGTACGTATTAAGGAGTTGATGGAAGATCCAGCTATGTTTATGTTAGGAGAGTGATGGCAGAGTTTGAGGTAGCAATTATTGGAAGTGGTCCTGCAGGGTATGTAGGGGCGATTCATGCTGCACAAAAAGGGCTTAAAACTTGCCTGATTGAAAAAGGAGATGCTCTTGGAGGAACTTGCTTGAATGTGGGCTGTATTCCTTCTAAAGCGCTTTTGCATGCCTCGGAAATTATTTCTGCTTTGGAAGAAGAGGGAAGTGATTGGGGTATTTCTGCAAAAGGGATGGATGTGAACTTTTCCAAGATGATGCATAAAAAGCAGGAGATTATTGATAAGCTAACTGGTGGTATTGACTATCTTATGAAGAAGAATAAGGTAGAAAAAATCATAGGAACAGCTACCTTTTTAGATGCAAAGACATTGCAGGTAGGTGATAGGGTGGTGAAGGCTGAGCGCTTTATTATTGCCACTGGATCTGCACCTATTGAACTTCCTTTTCTTCCTTTTGATGAGAAAAGGATTTTATCTTCTACAGGAGCGCTTTCCTTAACCTCGATACCTAAAAAGTTGATTGTGGTTGGGGGCGGTGTCATTGGCTTGGAGCTGGGATCTTTTTATAAGAGGCTTGGCACAAAAGTGGAGGTGGTAGAATTTTTAGAAAAGATCATTCCAGAATATGATGAGGATGTTTCTTCGGTCTATCAGCGTATCTTAGAGCGACAAGGGATCGCTTTTCATCTGGGCGCTAAAGTCACGGGTGGAGAGGTTCATAGCAAAGGCATGAAGGTCACTGCGTCTACCAAAGAGGGAGAAAAGACTTTTGATGCAGATCATGTATTGGTTTGTATTGGAAGAAAACCGTACGCAGAGGGATTGGGATTAGATAAGGCTGGAGTAAAGGTCTCTGATCGCGGTTTTGTGGAAGTGGATGGAAACTTTAGGACATCGGTAGACTCTATTTTTGCAGTGGGAGATGTGATAGGGGGAGCTATGCTTGCCCACAAGGGATCTCATGAAGCTATTTGCGCTATTGATCACTTTTTAGGAAAGAAAACGAAGATGAATTACGCAGCGGTACCTGGTGTGATCTACTCTTCTCCAGAGGTAGCATCGGTGGGCGCTTTGGAAAAAGATCTAAAAGAAAAAGGAGTTTCTTATAAAGTGGTAAAGTTCCCATTTACTGCGAACTCACGCTACGTTGCAATAGGAGGGAAGGACCCCTGCTTTGTAAAGTACTTGGTGTGTAAGGAGACAAACAAACTCTTTGGAGCTAGCATTATTGGCCCACATGCAGGGGAATTGATAGGAGAGCCTACTCTTGCAATTTCTTGTGGACTTACTCTAGATAAGCTTGCTCATACGATTCATGCGCATCCAACCTTCTCTGAGGCGCTACATGAGGCAGCTCTTGGTGGGATTTCTAGCTTTTTGCATATGTAACTTTGATAAACAGCGTTTCCTATAGGTTACAGGTGATCTACTTTAATTATCATTGATTCCATAATTAAACTCACTTTTAATGTGCTAAATTACATCACATTATAATTTCAATTGTATTAATAGTAATTGAAAACAATGGCTTTTTATGATATAATAGAGGTCACCTTTAGGAGGTCATATGGCAAAAGAGACAAATAAAGCGCTAGCAAGGTTGGAGTCTAAAATAGACATTTTAGAGGCAGAATTTGCCTATTTAGACGCAATTTTGAGAAAAACAGGCTTTCCTGAGGGTATTTCTACACTGAAGGAGACGGTGGAAGAGATTTTAGAGGAATCTGCCTCTTGAAGCAGCTTGTTGATCTACTTCAATGGCTCTATCTATAGCACGCTGCATATCATCCACTGGTATCCCCATCATAGTGGCCAGCCCTTCTTGAATAAGGGTATCCGTACGCTCTAGCGTCTCGTAAAATGCTTTGTGCATATTTCTTTGTATTTTCAGCGAATATATATCTTTTTGAGTTCCATAGGAGTCGTTCCTCTTTTTTACTAAAACTTCAATTTTGAGAATAATTTTAGGTTTATATCCTGGAGGATTCTCTAAATAGGTATAGAAAGCTATGACGAGCTCTAAGGCAGTAAAAACACAGCTTTTGATGTTTTCTATAACGGGGGTGGTTATAGAGCTTATTAAAGAGGGGCTTTTTATAGCATTTGATAGAGCAACGTGATCTTGAGTAGTAGGGGCTGGCATAGCTACAGGAAGCGTCTCAAAATCAACTTCATCATCCTCTAGTGCAATTACCCTTGCTGTACTATCTAATCCAATTGGCATAATTAACCTTCTTTTATGTTTATATATTAATTATAAACTTGATAATTCTTTGTTGAAAATCATTAAAATGGAGTTTATGATAATTAAATTTATTACTTTACGCTTTTGGGGATATTTCTTGTGATTTTGTGGTTTTTGTGGTTAAATAGCTCTTTTTTAGAGCATAAAGAGGCAAAGATGGCTAAATTGATATTAAATGGGGAAGATGAGATGGAAATTGCTGATGGAGAGGCAATTAAAGATGCTTGTGAAGAAGCTGGAGTTCCTTTTGCTTGCGAAGAGGGAATTTGTGGTACTTGTGTGGTCGAGGTAGAGGAAGGGATGGAAAATCTCTCCGAATTTACCGAAGAGGAAGAAGATTTCATTGGTGATGAAGGAACAGAGCGTCTTGCTTGCCAGTGCAAGATCAAGGGTGGCTGTGTAAAGCTCTCATTTTAAGAAGGTTAAAAGATGAAAATTACGAGAGAAATGACAGTGGGAGAGGTGTTCGAGTCTTATCCTACTCATGCTCAAAAGCTTGCTAACAAACTTCAGGAGATGGGGCTCTCTTGTGTAGGGTGTGGGGCATCTACCCATGAAACACTCGAGGCAGCGATGTACCTTCATGGTATGGATGATATTGCTATAGAGGGGCTTTTAGAGAGCTTAAATGGGATTATTTCAGAGCAAATAGATGGATCTACTATTTTACTCACTAAACGTGCTGCAGAGAAGTTTTTGGCCATTTGCGAGGGGGAAGGTAAAAAGGGTTCAAAATTGCGTTTTTTGGATAAGCTTGGCGGCTGCAGCGGCTATGAGTATGTCTTAGATTTTACCCATGATGTCAAAGATACGGATGTTATTTTTCCTTCTAATGGAGTGGATATTGTAGTGGATAAAGGATCTTTATCTAGGCTGGTAGGGTGTGAGATAGACTACTTAGATGGTCTTAATGCTTCTGGTTTCAAGATATCTAACCCAAATGCCAAGTCTTCTTGTTCTTGTGGCAACTCTCAAAGTTATTAATATGAAGCAATCAGACTTTCAGCCTTTTTATTTGTACTTGATTGCAGAGAAGGGGCTTTCAGCAAATACGGCAAAGGCATATCTAAATGATCTTCGATCTTATGAAAAATGGATGAAATGCCAAGTAGTAGATCTTGATCAAGAGGCACTAGAGGATTTTTTAGCATTTTTACGAAAAAAAGGGGATGCAGAGAGTTCTATCTCGCGTCGCGTTTGCTCTTTGAAAATGTATTTTATTTATCTATCTATTGTAGGGGAGTCTAAAAAAGAGGTATTCTTCGAGTCTTTAAAAGCTGTTTCCTTGTTGCCGGCTGTATTAACGGAAAAAGAAGTAGAGTCTTTGTTAAAGGAAGAGGCAACAGGCTATTTTTCTATCGCACTAGAATTGATCTATGCCTGCGGGCTGCGTGTTTCGGAAGTGTGCGCCTTGAATATAGTAGATATAGGAAAAGATACCCTTTTAGTGCGAGGAAAGGGAGGGAAAGAGAGGGTAGTCCCTGTTGCATCTCGAACAAAAGAGCGATTGGATGCTTACCTGAACCTGGAAAAGCGTGAAAAAGAGCAAATGGAACCTCTTTTTGTGAATTATAAAGGTCAGAGAATGACGAGGCAAGAGGTGTGGGTTGAGATTAAAAAGGCAGCAAAGAAAGCTGGTATAGAAAAAAATGTCTCTCCTCATACTTTGCGGCATAGTTACGCTACTCATATGCTAGAACGTGGAGCTGATCTACGTGTGATTCAAGAGCTTCTCGGGCACAGCAGCATCACTACCACAGAAAGATATACTCATATTTCAAAAAAGAAGCTTCAAGAAAATTTTTCTAAATTTCATCCCTTAGAAGATGAATAAATAAGATAGTAGATGGGGAAAGAGAGTTTGTTTCGATGGATGAGCGCATAGCGAAGAGCCCCTTGGGAGGAATTGCCTTTCTGTCTACTTCTATGTGTTTCGTGATCAAAAAATCTTTTTTTCCACAAGGGATGGAGAGGTGCAGTTTTTTCTTTGCGATAAGAGATAAAACTTCCTCTTTCATCTTATTAGGAAGTAAAAAAGAGATGATAAGCCTTCCGGAACTAGTTTTGGTAAGTAGGTCTTTGCTATCCTTTCCTTCAATGAGTAATTCTCTTTTGTGAATAGGGGTAAGTAAATTTTTGGTGAGTCTTTTGATACAACCAGATTTTAAAGGGAGGGTCTCTTTTTCTTTGTAAGATTTTACCGTTGCAATGGTTTTATGATATAACCTTGGCGGTTTCTCACAAAAGAGTGAGCTTGACAGAGACAGGAAAAGAAGAAGAGCTATCGCCATGGCTGCACCTCAGGCTTAAAAGGACTATTGTTAACAGAATAACGCTTCTTTAATTTATATGGAAAGAGTTATGTGATTTTTTTTGTGATCATCTCTTTTACTACTGGAGGGGGGGCTGTTCCCCTCGTCTGCTTCATCACTTGACCTACTAGATATTGGAAGGCTTTTTCCTTCCCATTTTTATAGTCTTCAATAGATTCTGGGTTGGCTTTTACAATAGCGTCTACAATTTCTTCCAGAGCCTTACTATTGTCCATTGGTTTAAAGCGATCGTCACTATCGGCAATTTCAGTAGCTGTTTTAGATGGATCTTCGCACATCATATCAGCAATTTCTTTTGCCATTTTCCCAGTGATTCTTCCTGCCTCAATCATATTTACCAGTTCTGCTATGGCTTCTGGAGTGATATTTAGATCTTTTACGTGCAGATTTTTTTCGTTAGCACGTGCAGTAAACTCTATTGCCACCCAATTGCAATAAGCTTTTGGATTTTTAGAGGCACCTGCTCCCTTTTCAAAAAAGTCACAAAGAGCGATGTCATCAATTAAAAGGTCTGCAAAATACTCAGAAAGACCTATTTTTTTGACAAAGCGCTCTCTTTTTGCTCTTGGAAGCTCGGGCAAGGTATCTTCTACTTCTTTGATAAATGCTTTTTCTAGAATTAGAGGTGGGAGATCTGGTTCAGGGAAGTAACGATAGTCATCTGCACTCTCTTTT
The DNA here is from genome assembly GCA_022600215.1 of bacterium. Lineage (GTDB taxonomy): Bacteria > Chlamydiota > Chlamydiia > Chlamydiales > 2-12-FULL-49-11 > JAJACQ01. Next base: position 3,956 of record JAHZKV010000023.1, on the reverse strand, counting down.
GCTCGCATCAAGATAGTCTTTTGTTTTTCCAAGTCAAAACGATAAGTACCTGTTTTGATGCGCTTATCTGGGTGCTTTCGGTAAAAGGCTATCTGACTTTGGATTTCTGATTCGATTGCCATTTCCATATTGGTAAAGGAGTTCATGTTTTTGATCTCAGCTTTTGGACGAAGCTCTGTTTCACCTTTGAGTCTTACAGAGATGTTGGCATCCATCCTCATATGCCCTTCTTGCATATTACACTCGGAGGAGCGGATATAGCGTAAAATAGAATGGATCTCTTTTGCGTAAGCAGCAGCTTCTTTTGGCGTGCGCATACAAGGATCAGAAACGATTTCAATTAGCGGTGCTCCAGATCGGTTAAAATCAACGCCCGTAAAGTCAGGGAAGTGAACGAGTTTTCCTGCATCGTTTTCTAAATGGGTATGCTCAATAGTGAAGGTTGTTGCTTCTCCTTCTACCTCACATCGGATTTCCCCACCAGTAATTATGGGATGATAAAACTGCGTGATTTGATAGTTGAATGGGCAATCTGGATAAAAGTAAGATTTTCGGTCAAAGTAGCTTGTTTCGTTGATTTTTGCACCGACAGCAAGGCCAAAAGCGATGGCTTTTTTTACCGCCTCTTTATTTAAGACAGGAAGGGCTCCTGGTTGACCAGTATCTACAAATCCAATGTTGGTATTTGGTTCACACAAAGCATTGTTAGGCTCTCTTCCAAAAAGTTTCGTCTTCGTATTCAGCTGACAGTGGATCTCTAGACCGATAACTGCTTCAAATTCGCCATAATCATTCATGATAGTGCCTCACAAAGTTTAGGGAGTTTTGCAGCATGTACCGTCTCATCTTCAAAGGCTTTTGCTACCTTCATTACTAGGGCATCATCCATCTGTTTTGCTTGTAGTTGCATTCCAATTGGTAGACCTTCTGAAGTAAAGCCGGAGGGGACGCTAAGTGCTGGTATTCCTGCCATGTTGGCAGAAATGGTAAAGACATCTTGCATGTACATAGTGAGGGGATCTGTGATCGACCCAAGCTCGAAAGAAGGAGAAGGGGTGGTAGGGAAGGCGATAACGTCACATTTTTGGAAGGCATTTTCATAATCTTCACAAATCTTTCTGCGAACTTTTTGTGCTTTACGATAGTAGGCATCTTGGAATCCTGCAGAAAGGACATAAGATCCAAGTAGAATGCGGTTTACCACTTCCTTGCCAAATCCTTCTGTACGGGATAGCTCATAGACTTGCTCTAGTGTTTTTGCCTCTTTACTTCGCTTTGTATAGCGAATGCCATCAAATCGAGCAAGGTTAGTAGAGGCTTCTGCTGGTGCTAAGATATAGTAGATTGGTACAGAGTATTTATTGTGGGGGAGGGAGATGGAGACTCTTTTAGCGCCTTTTTTCTCAAGCGTCGCTAGGAATTCTTCAAAGTTTTTTTGCACTTCGGGGTGTAGTCCCTTTAGCATTTCCTCTGGAACGCCAACTTTTAATCCTTTGATATCACCTTTTATACTAGCAGTATAGTCTTCAGTGGGTGTTTGGATAGAGGTGGAATCTTTGTCACATGGAGTATTAATTACGGAGCTGATAAGGGCAAGATCTTCTACGGTGGTAGTGAAAGGGCCAATTTGATCTAAGGAGGAAGCAAAAGCGATAAGTCCGTAGCGAGAAACCCTTCCATAAGTAGGTTTAAAACCATAGATTCCACAAAAGGCGCCCGGTTGACGGACCGACCCTCCAGTATCAGATCCAAGAGAGATAGGAGCAAGTCTTGCCGCAACTGCAGCAGCAGAACCTCCAGAGGAGCCTCCAGGGGAGTAGTTTTCTTTCCATGGATTGGTGCAGTTTTTAAATGCAGAGGTCTCGGTGGAAGATCCCATGGCAAATTCGTCCATGTTAGCTTTAGCTATGATGATTCCATCTGCTTTTTCTATGTCTTTGATAACTGAGGCGGTAAAGGTGGCTTTATAGTTTTCAAGGAATTTTGATGCGCAGGTGGTTGTTTCCCCCTCCATCATCAAATTATCCTTTACTATGATAGGGACGCCAGCAAGCGGCCCAAGGACTTCATTGTTTTCGCGTCTTTCATCAAGCCTTTTAGCATTTTCCATTGCACTTTCTTCTAAAATGGAAAGAAGAGCACCTAAATTTTCTTTTTTGCACCGCTGAATAAAGGTAGAGATAATCTCTTTTGCGCTTAACTCTTTGTCTTTATACTTTTTTGCAAGTTCTGTAGCGCTTAAATGAAACATTAGATTTCTCCTTTGTCTTCTATTACTGCAGGGACTTTTAAGAAAGTACCCACTTTATCAGGAGCACCCGCTAAAAATTCTTCTGTGGGGAGTTTGTCTTCGATGGTATCTTCTGCAAGTCTTGCTTTCATCCCAGATACAACGTGGGTTAGGGGAGGGGTGGAGGAGGTGTCTACCTCGTCCAGCATGTCCATGTAATCAAGGATTTTTTTGATGTTTTCTAAGACAACCCCTTCTTTTTCAGGGGAAATTCTTATTTTAGAGAGTTTTTGGAGAGAATTAAGATCCTCTTTGCTAAAATTTGACATGCAAAACAGTATAAGAAAAAAACCTTTATTCGTCAATTTTCTTTACAAAACAGAATTTTTTTGCATGATTACAATTAGAAAATATCAAGAGGAGAATATTATGTTCATTCTAAATGTGTTAGCTTTAATTGTTGCTATTGCAGGAGCAATCAACACTGGTTTGGTTGGCTTTTTTAACTATAACTTTTTAAATATGATTTTTGGTGGAGAGGTCGCAGGAACCTATCCTGTTCTTACTCGCATTGTTTTTGCAATCATTGGGTTAGGAGGCGTTTGGGCGCTATCATTTTTTGCAAAGCCCGCCCTTTTCAAGGATTCTAAATAAAATAAAGGCCTCCTAGAGGAGGCCTTTATGAAGGTACAAATCTCTTAGGAATTGTTTCTTAGCGCTGCTAGCGCTGCTTGATGCTTGAAAGAATTTGAAATAAATGCAGCTATGAATTTGAAGGTTAACCCTAATTCTTTAAAAGCGTTACCAATTGCTCCATGTCGAAGAGATTCTCCAATTCTATGTGCATGACCTCCAATTTGTATACGGTCCTCTTCTTTAGCAATCCAAGCATTATTGACTCTATCTACAGCTGGGGTAGTATTTAGGGTTTGAGGGTTTGTGGCAAAAGTGTATCTTTGTGTTTCCATGATTATCTCCTTTTAATGGTTATTATTAAGTTAAGCTACAATTATAACATAATTTAATATTGATTAAAATAATTATTTGAATATTCATAACACCTTGAAAATAAGTGTGTTATGTTTTTAGTCTCGATACAAGTATTGTTATAACCTAAAAAAAGAGGTGTTTTATAGGGTTATTAACCTTTAAATCGCAGTTTTAGTAGAGGGGGATTTTAGCAAGATAGAAAGGTTTTTCGAGGGCATTTGCTGGGGAACAAATACTTATGATGCTCGATCTTTAAAATATATTTATTTAACTTGTGGAATAAATAAATAATAAATATGTTCCGATTAAATAGATTGTTTATAAAAAAATTGGCTGTTTAACTATGAAGAGAAGTATTTTTTCGATGATGACTGACCCAAGAGGGTATATGAGAGATCTCCCAAAGGAGAAAATGGGGGGGATGCCCCTTTTCTTAGCTTGGGTTATTGGGATGGTCTATTTATTGGGTACGGCATTAGCTGTAAATCTTGGCGCGCACTATTCTTATGGGGTAATCATTATTGCAGCTGCAATTTTGGCGATTCCTTTTGCTTATTTAAAGGTGTACATATTTGCATTCTTCTTATATTGGGCAGGATGGCTCTTTAAAGGAAAAGCTTCTTATAGAGCTTTATTTTCTGCAGCAGCCTATGGGATGGTTCCAGATTTTTTTATCTTACTTGCTTGGTTCTTTTTCCTTCTTATCTTTGGAAGAGCGACCTTTATGCCTCAGGCT